>VBQB01000099.1 GCA_005887855.1 Verrucomicrobiota bacterium
TCGACATCTAACTTCCGAAAGTATGAAGAGTGATTCGCTCGGTCAATTGATTCTAACGGGCGTTCCCGCACCGCGCCTCGATCCAGAAACGGAGAAGTTATTTCGGCGCATTCAACCCGGCGGCTTCATTCTTTTCACGCGCAACATTGAGAGCGTCGCGCAATTGCGCAAACTAACCGATGACTTGCGCAGCCTAACCGTGGTCGAACCAATTATCACGATCGATCAAGAAGGCGGACGCGTCTCGCGATTGCGCTTAATCGGGAACGAGCCGCCGAACGCGCAGCAACTACGCGATACAAACGATGTCGATCTTATTCGCCGGCACGGCGATATCACCGGCAGATTACTGCGACTCTTCGGTTTCAATCTCGATCTTTGCCCGGTGCTCGATATCTCTTTCGATGACGAGGCGGATAACTCGCTGCGTGGCCGATGTTATGGAAAAGTGGTCGACCAAGTC
>VBQB01000100.1 GCA_005887855.1 Verrucomicrobiota bacterium
ATCGTCGGCATTAAGAATATCACCACGGGGGACACTCTGTGTGACGAAGATCATCCAATCCTGCTCGAGCCGCCGACGTTTCCTGATCCGGTCATTTCAATGGCCATCGAGCCAAAGACAAAATTGGATCAGGAAAAGATGGGCATCGCGCTGCAACGTCTTGCCGAAGAAGATCCGACCTTCCGTGTTTACACGCACGAAGACACTGGCCAGACGATCATTGCCGGGATGGGCGAATTACATCTGGAAATCATTCGCGACCGGATGTTCCGCGAGTTCAAGGTCGACGCGAACGCGGGCAAACCGCAGATCGCGTATCGCGAGACCATTACCACAAGCGCGCACGGGGTTGGCAAGTTGATCAAACAATCCGGTGGTCGCGGTCAGTACGGCCACGTCGAAGTAGATGTGCGTCCCGGTTCTCGAAGCAGCGGCTTGGTCGTCGAAAATAAAATCGTCGGCGGCATTATTCCGCGTGAATACATTCCCGCGGTAAAAAAGGGCATCGATGAAGCGGTGCTGAATGGTGTTCTTGGTGGTTACCCGGTGGTCGACGTGGAAGTTGATATTGTTTATGGGAGCTTTCACGAAGTCGATTCGAACGAGCTTGCCTTTAAACTCGCCGCGATCTTTGCCATGAAAGACGGCTTTAAGCAGGGAAAACCGATTCTGCTCGAGCCGATTATGAAAGTCGAAAATATTACCCCGGAAGAATTTCAGGGTGACATTTGTGGAGATCTGAGCCGGCGCCGTGGCAGCATCAGCAGCATCGAGACGCGCGGCAATCTCACAATCATCCACGCGGAAGTTCCGCTTGCCGAGCTCTTCGGATACGCGACCGCGATTCGCTCCCTTTCCAAAGGCCGATCGAGTTACTCGATGGAGCCTTCACACTTTGAGCCGGTCCCGCAAAATCTGGTCGCGGCGATTCTCGACCAAAAGGAAACCAAGTGAGCAACGGCCAGCGCATTCGTATTCGGTTAAAGGCGTTCGACCATCGCATGCTCGATCAATCGGCAGTTGAGATCGTCGACACTGCCAAGCGCACTGGCGCGCGCGTGGCTGGGCCGATTCCGCTGCCGACGTTGATCGAAAAATTCACGGTGAATCGCTCGCCGCACGTCGATAAAAAGTCGATGGACCAATTTGAAATCCGAACGCACAAGCGTTTGCTCGATATCATTGAGCCGACGTCCAAGACGGTGGATGAATTGAAGAAGCTGAATTTGCCTGCGGGCGTTGATATTACGATTAAGATTTAAGCGGAGGCGCTTCTGAAAAACTTGCAGACCCACGATCATGAGCATCGGACTTCTCGGACAGAAAATCGGCATGACCAGCGTCTACGACGTCAAAGGTCGGTTGTGTCCTGTGACCGTGATCGCGGCAGGCGATAACGTTTTGCTACGTCGCTTGACGGCGGAAAACGAGGGCTATTGGGGAGTGCAAGTGGGCTTTGGTGCGCAGAAGGAATCGCGCGTGACGAAACAACTGCTGGGTGAATTCAAAAAAGCCGCCGTCGAGCCAAAAAGATTTGTGCGCGAGTTTCGGTTCGATGCTGCTGCGCCCGAAGGCGAGATCAATTTAAGCGTTACGCAATTTCAGGCAGGCGATTATGTCGATGTTATCGGGCGATCGAAGGGCAAAGGCTTTCAGGGTGTGATGAAGAAACACAACTTTCATGGACAAGGTGCGTCGCACGGATCGAAAACCCACCGGCGCTGTGGCGCAATTGGCAATCGGTCCACGCCAGGGCGCATTTGGAAAAATATGGGCATGCCCGGTCATCTCGGCGATGAGCGGATAACCGTGCAAAATCTTCAGGTAATGCAGGTACGCGAAACCGAAAAAGTGATCTTGATCAGCGGCGCAGTGCCTGGAGCGAATGGAAGTTACGTCGTTGTCCGTCCGGCGATTAAAAAACAAATGGCAGCCAGAAAATGAGCGCGAAAGTTCTAACCAAGGCGGCGGCCAAAGAAGCCAAGATCGACGTGATCGAAGACGGACGCGGTACGCAAGCCGTCCATGACACGGTCGTGGCAATGCGTGCGGCCCGCCGTTCCGGATCGGCTAACACGAAAACGAAGGCCGAAGTGAATCTGTCCGGTGCAAAACCGTGGCGCCAAAAGGGAACCGGTCGCGCCCGGGCCGGTTACAAGTCGTCACCGATCTGGCGTGGCGGTGGCGTTGTTTTCGGGCCAAAGCCGCGCGATTATTCCAAGAAAATTTCCAAGTCGGTGCGGCGTCTCGCTTTTCGAAAAGCGCTCACAGAACGGATCAACGCCGGCGATGTCTTGACCGTCGACAAGTTCGTGGTGCCGGAACTGAAAACGAAGTCATTCCTGGCGTTGCTGAAAAAACAAACGGAGGCGCGGAAAGTTTTACTGATCTCTGACGCATTTGACCAAACGACATTCAAATCCGCGCGCAACGTAAAACCGGTGAAGCTCGCGACCGCTTCTCACGTGAATACAGAGCAATTGCTCGCATTCGAGAAAATTCTTGTGACGCATAAGGCACTCGAAAAATTAGCTGAAAGGACTCGTCCGCCTTCGTCCCGCACTGACGCGGCTGCAGCGGCTTAAATAGAATTATGAACGAGCCCTACGACATCATTCGAACCGCATCGTTGACGGAGAAATCGACGCTGATGAGCGAGAAGCAGAACAAATATGTTTTTCGGGTAAGTCCGCGCGCGAACAAGATTCAGATCAAGAATGCGATCGAACGTTTGTTCCAAAAGAAAGTTGTCGATGTGAATACCTGCAATTATGCCGGCAAGAAAAAGCGGGAACGTCGCGCCGATTATGGGCGCAAAGCGCATTGGAAAAAAGCAATCGTCACTTTGAAGGAAGGCGAGAAGATCGACCTGGTTTAATATGGCACTGAAAAATTATCGGCCACTCACACCAGCGCTGCGCTTCAAGTCGCTGCCGAGCTTCGATGAAATCACGAAGTGGAGGCCGGCAAAGGGCCTTGTTGAGCCGAAGAAAAAAACCGGCGGACGCAATAACAATGGCCGGATGACGTCGAGGCACATCGGTGGTGGGCACAAGCAAAAGTATCGCAAGGTCGATTTCAAAAACCGCTCCGCACGGATCGCTTTGATCAAATATGCGGACGGCGATCTGAGTTATATTCTTGCGCCGGATGGACTTCGCGTTGGATCGACAGTCGCGGCTGGTGACGATATTGCGCCTGACCTAGGGAATGCGCTTCCGTTACGTTCAATTCCGCTTGGCACTAACATTCACAATATCGAATTAACACCGGGCCGCGGTGGACAGATTGCGCGCAGTGCCGGCCAGCAAGCGACGCTGAACAACCGCGAAGGCGGCTACGCCCTCGTGAAATTGCCCTCCGGCGAAATTCGTCGCATCCACGAGAACGCGTATGCAACGGTAGGCCAGGTTGGCAACGTCGATCATATGAACGTTGCCAGCGGCAAAGCGGGACGGACTCGCTGGCGTGGACGGCGCTCACACGTGCGCGGCATGGCGATGAACCCGATCGATCATCCGATGGGCGGCGGTCAGGGGAAATCGAAGGGGGGCGGTGGTCGGCATCACCCCGTCAGTCCATGGGGACAACTCGCCAAAGGATTTAAAACACGCAGCAAACACAAGCCGAGCGATCGCTTCATCCTCGAACGGCGGCGCAAAAAGTAATTTGATTTTTATGGCTAGGTCATTGAAGAAAGGACCCTTCGTCGAATCATATCTTCTAGAGAAGATCGACAAGATGAACAATTCGGGTGCCAAAAAACCGATCAAAACTTGGTCGCGACGCTCGATGGTGACACCGGATTTTGTTGGCCACACGTTTTTGGTTCATAACGGAAAGACTTTTCAATCCGTTTTTGTCACTGAGAACATGGTCGGCCATAAGCTCGGTGAATTTTCGCCGACGCGGGTGTTCAAGAAACACGGTTCGCACACGGCGAAGGTGACGAAGTAGTGTGAATTTTCGATTTTCGATTTTCGATTTTCGATTGCCCAAATGGGCAATGAGTCGGGGATCGATGATCATGTTTGTGGGTCTGTTGCCCGTCGGAACGCTGGCGGCAGAGGGAAATAGTTCTTTGTCAGAATCCAAAATTGAAAATGCGGAACATGCAGTGACCGCCGAAACACTGCTTGCACAGAACGAACAATTGCAAAAGCAATTGTCGATTGAGCAGGAATCGGTCAAGACGTTGACGGATAGCCTCGCGGAATCGAATGCCGAGGCGGAGTTGTTTCGCCGCAAGTATTCCGATTTGGAATTGCGGATGGAGGCGCTTGGTCTGGCTTCCGCGAACAAAGATCGTGCAAAGCTGGAACAACGCTTATTTAAAAACATCGCAGGGCGGCGATGCGCAAGCGCGGATGGACGTAGAAACGCAGCTCCGCAGCACGAACAACCTCGCTACCAGGTCGACTAGTGCGCCGGTGGACTCCCCGCGGCCGAGCTTGATGGATGGGAGCGTCATCAGCGTGAAGGACGAATGGTCGTTCGTGGTCGGAAACATTGGCGAAAACCAAGGAGTGAAAATTGGAATGCCGATGCGGGTGATGCGCGGTGACCGGAAGGTCGCGACGCTGCGAGTAGTCGATGTGCGGCAGAAAATTTGCGGCGCCGTGATTCAAGAAATGGATTCGGGGAAGGAAAAAATAAAAGTGGGGGATCGACTCCAGGTGGATGCCCAAACCAGTGTAACTTTAAAATAGAAAGACGACTGCCCACGAGGGTGTGGGCTATAAGCAAATGGAAGTGAGATCGATATATAAGTATGCGCGGATTTCGCCCTACAAGGTGCGGGAAGTCACGCGTGAGATCCAGGGTCTGCCGGTTTCGGCGGCACTCGACCTTCTCGCCTTTACTCCGAAGAAGGCGGCATTTCTGATCGGCAAAACCCTCAAGAGCGCGGTCGCCAATGCGGAGAACAACGCCAATCTTAAGGCGGACGGATTGGTGGTGAAGGAAGCAATCGTGGGCGAAGGCCCCACTTTGAAGCGGATGATGCCGCGGGCCCGCGGAAGTGGTAGCCGCATCTTAAAGCGCACTAGTCATATCCGCATTGTCTTGAGCGATGAGATTCAAATCGAAACGCGAGAAACGAGAAAGGCGAAACGAAAACAAGAAAAGAAAGAGTCGAGGAAGGAAGCAAAAACCGGCGAGACGAACGAAAAATCGACAACGACGGCGAGAACCGGCGGCAAAAGCAAGAGCCGGAAGGAGAAAGCGAAAAAGTAATTTATGGGACAAAAAGTTAATCCGATTGGATTTCGCCTCGGTGTGAATCGCGACTGGCGCTCGCGCTGGTACGCCTCGCCGCAGGAATTGCCGGCATTTTTGCACAGCGACCTTAAGATTCGCAATTATGTGAAGAAGAAGCTGCAATTCGCCGCTGTCTCAAAAATTGTGATCGAACGTGCCTGGAACAGTATTCGCGTCACGATTTTCACGGCGCGTCCTGGCATCGTAATCGGGCGCAAAGGCGCAGAGATCGAAAAGATGACGGAAGAGATCTCCAAGATGGCACAAGGCAAGCAAATCAAGATCGATATCCAGGAAATCAAATCGCCGGAGCTTGATGCGCAGCTGGTCGCGGAAAATGTTGCCTTACAAATTGAGCGCCGCATTGCCTATCGCCGCGCGATGAAAAAAGCGGTGCAGACGGCGATGGATTTTGGTGCGGAGGGGATCCGTTTACGTTGTTCAGGGCGTCTCAATGGAGCGGAAATTTCGCGCTCGGAATGGTATCGCGAAGGCAAAGTGCCTCTGCATACGCTGCGAACAGCTATCGATTACGGATTCGCCGAAGCGAACACGGTCTACGGCAAAATCGGCGTGAAATGTTGGATGTGTAAGAAAGAAGAAGCGCCCGCTCAACCGGCTGCGCCGCCGCCCCCACCGCCACCAATGCCAGTGCCAGAGCAAGTGTAAGAAGGAATCGCTATGCCATTGATGCCGAAACGCGTGAAGTATCGCAAGTCGCAGCGAGGAAGTCGCAAGGGGACAGCTTCGCGCAATCTCAGGATCGATTTTGGTGAGTTCGGTCTGCAGACGCTCGAGCGCGCCTGGATCACGAACACCCAGCTGGAAGCTGCGCGTGTGGCCCTTACTCGCAACATGAAGCGCAAAGGCAAATTGTGGATCCGCATCTTTCCGGATAAATCGGTGACCTCTCGCCCGCCAGAAACGCGCATGGGCAAGGGGAAAGGTCAACCCGAATACTGGGTCGCCACGGTGCGACCCGGAAACATTTTGTTTGAACTGGACGGCGTGACCGAGTCAGTTGCGCGTGAATCTCTTCGGCTGGCGGCTGACAAATTGCCGGTGCGTACGAAGTTTCTCACGCGACACCACGTCGCCTCTGCTTAAAGAACCAATGAAGATCAAGGAAATTGTTGAAATGAGCATGGACGAGTTGCTGACGAAGAGACGCGACTTGCGCCAGGAGAGCCTGCATCTCCGTTTGCAACAGCAGAGCGGCCAGCTCGAGCAGCCGAGCAGGCTGCGTTTGTTGCGGCGCGATGTTGCCCGCATTGAAACAGTGCTCTCGCAGCGCGAAAAACAGACTGACAAGAAGTAAATTTATGATTGAGCAAGATCAACATTTGTCACCTAAACCGCCGCCGCTGCCCGCGTCCGTTACCCGGGCTTCGCGCAAGACGCGCACCGGTGAAGTGATTTCGAGTAGCATGAATAAGACGATTGTAGTGAGGACAGTCACACGTGTGCCGCATCCGAAGTTCGGGAAAATCGTCAACCAGAAGAAAAAGTTTTACGCGCATGACGAAGAGAACAAGGCGAAACCCGGCGACACAGTGCGCATTATGGAAACGCGCCCACTGAGCAAACTGAAGCGCTGGCGATTGGTGGAGGTTGTCCAGAAATAAGTCCGAAATGATTCGCGAATAAATTGTCGATCCTATGGTGCAAATTCGATCCAGACTTGATGTGGCGGATAACAGCGGCGCGCGCATGGCGACGATGATCGGAGTTATCGGCAAGGGGACGCTTTATGCCGGAATCGGCGATGTGATCACAGCGAACGTGAAAGAAGCGAGCGCAACCGGGACGGTAAAAAAGGGTGAAGTCGTGCGGGCGGTTCTCGTTCGCACCAAGCAACCGATCCGGCGCGAAGATGGCTCTCTGCTGCGCTTCGATAACAATGCCATCGTGATTATCGACAAAGATTTGAATCCGCGCGGCACGCGCATTTTCGGGCCAGTAGCGCGTGAATTGCGCGAGCGTAATTTCATGAAAATTGTCTCCCTTGCTCCGGAAGTGTTATGAACCGCGTTAAGTGTCACGTAAAGAAAGGCGACCACGTCGAGGTTATCTCCGGGAATTTTCGAGGTTCCTCAGGGAAAATCCTCGCAGTGCTTCCGCATAAGCAGCGTGTGTTTGTCGAAGGGGTGCGCATTATTAAGAAGCACCTCCGGAAGTCGCAGGACAATCCGAGTGGCAAGATCGCGGAACGTGAAGGTCCGATTCACATTTCTAACGTGAAATTGATCGAGCGGGCCGGGAAGATGGTGAAGGAAAAAAAGAAAGGCGAAACGGCCAAAACCGAAGCCTGAAATGGAAAACGAATTTTACCGCGATTACAAAGAGCGCGTCATGCCGGCGCTGCAGAAGCAGCATGGCTACAAAAACGTCCACCAGATTCCAAAGGTTGAGAAAGTAGTGATTAACACTTCGGTTGGCTCGCAATCGGACGTGAAGCAGGCCTTGGAGGAGGCCAAGGCGGAGCTTGCCTTGATCACGGGACAGCGCCCGGTGGAAACACTGGCCAAGAAAAGCATTTCGAATTTCAAATTGCGAAAATCGCAGGCAATCGGTGCCAAGGTGACGTTACGTGGCAAACGCATGTACGAGTTCCTCGAGCGCTTCATCAAAGCAGCGCTTCCGCGCATTCGCGATTTTCGCGGCGTGTCACCCCGCTGCTTTGACGAGCACGGCAACTACACGCTCGGAATTTCCGATCAATCGATTTTTCCTGAGGTCGAGCTCGATAAAATCAAGCGCAACATCGGATTTGATGTTACTATCGTCACAACGGCGGAGACAGACGAGGAAGCCAAATCGCTTTTGAGCGAAATGGGAATGCCGTTCAGCGACCGGGCAAGGAAGCCCGCCGCGCAAGCTACTGCCTGATTGTCATGAGCACTGTTACTGATCCAATTGCCGATCTTCTGGCGCGTGTCCGCAACGGCACGCGTGCGCAAAAGGCCGAGATGTTCGTTCCATACTCGAAGATCAAGGCGGAGATTGCCCGCATCTTGAAGGATGAGGGGTACATCTCGGACTATTCGATCGACACGACCGCCGCGCATCCGCGTATTAAGATCACGAACAAACTCGTGAACCGTTCGAGTGCGATCGCTGGACTGCGACGGGTGAGCCGGCCAGGATTGCGTCGTTACGTCGGGGCGGACGAGATCCCACGAGTCCTCGGTGGAATGGGGTTGGCGATTCTTTCTACGCCGCGCGGTGTTTTGTCGGGCCGCGAAGCCAGGAAACAGAAAGTCGGTGGCGAATTACTCGCTTACGTTTGGTAGTTCGTTTATGTCACGAATCGGAAATACGGCGGTCGAGATCCCAGAGAAAGTCAAAGTCAGCATCGACAGTGACGGCGCGGTCTCCGTGGAGGGACCGAAGGGGAAGCTGAATTGGAAGCTGCCGCGCGACATCAAAGCAAGCGTGAAGGACAATCGCGTCTCGGTCGTGCGCGAAGCAGAGACGCGCGGCGTGAAAGCGTTACATGGACTTTCCCGCAGCCTCGTGCACAACATGGTGCAGGGCGTCAGCGAAGGCTTCAGCAAACAACTCGAGATCGAAGGAGTCGGTTTTAAGGCTGCAGTGCAGGGATCGACACTCAATTTGAGCCTGGGTTTTTCCCACCCGATTCCATTTTCGATTCCGAAGGAAATCAAAGTTACCGTTGCGGATAATACCAAGATAACGATCCAGGGCATCGACAAAAAATTAGTTGGCCAGGTGGCGGCGGATATCCGCCGTTTTTATCCGCCGGAGCCGTACAAGGGCAAAGGGGTTCGTTACGCGGGCGAGCAGATTCGTCGCAAGGAAGGCAAGACTGTTCAGTAATTATGGTGACGACTCGTAAGCTCGCGCGTCAGCGCGTCCATCAGCGGATCAGAAAAAGAGTTGCCGGCACAGCGGAGCGGCCTCGACTGGCTGTTCATTTTTCCGGCAAGCATGTTTACGCGCAAGTTGTCGATGATGACGCTGGCTCGACCCTGGCTGCGGCATCGACGGCCGAGCGCTCCTTATTTGCGAAAAACAAGTCCGCGGCCAACCGCGCAGCCGCGGAACAGATCGGCAAAGCAATTGCGGAACGCTTGCTCGCGAAGAAACTCGATCGAGTCGTTTTTGATCGTGGCGGATTTCTTTATCACGGAAAGGTGAAAGCTTTGGCGGATGCGGCGCGCGCAGGCGGCTTAAAGTTTTAATTTATGGCACAAATGACCTCAGGCAGGCGGCCAGACTCGCGCAACCCCGACAGGACTCCCGCGGCAAGGGGCGATACGACCGAGAAAGTCGTTTTCATCAACCGCTGCGCGAAGGTGGTAAAGGGCGGGCGGCGTTTTAGTTTTAGCGCATTGATTGTGGCCGGAGACCACGATGGAAAGGTCGGATGCGGATTTGGCAAGGCGAATGAAGTTTCGGAAGCCATTCGGAAAGCCTCCGAGGCGGCGCGCAAATCGATGGAGAAAGTTTCATTGTACGAAAATACGATCCCACACGAGACAATCGGGAATTACGGCGGTGGTCGCGTCTTGTTGCGGCCTGCTTCGCCGGGTACGGGGGTGATTGCTGGCGGCGGAGTGCGCGCGGTGGTTGAAGCAGCTGGGATTCGCGATGTGCTCGCGAAATCGCTTGACTCAAGCAATCACGCAAATGTAGTCAAAGCCACGATTGAAGCGCTTCGGGCACTGCGCCGGCGTGATGAAATCTTGAAAGTCCGCGGAATTCGGTCGAGCGACGGAAAGGGCGAACAATCATGATGCGTCTTCATAATTTGCGTCCGCGCCCCGGTTCACGACATCGCGTCAAACGGCTTGGTTGTGGTGAAAGTTCCGGGCACGGAAAGACCAGCGGCAAGGGTCATAAAGGACAGAAAGCGCGTTCTGGCGGTAGCATCCGGCTCGGATTCGAAGGCGGGCAAATGCCGCTGATTCGGCGGTTGCCAAAACGTGGATTTAACAACGCCGCCTTTCACAAGCACTATGCGATCGTGAACCTTGAAGATCTCAATGAGTTTAAGGCTGGAACAGTTGTGAACGAAAAGCTGCTGCGGGAATCGAGTCTGGTCCGCGGCCATTTTGTGGGGATAAAAATCCTTGGCGACGGCGAATTGAAGCACGGCCTGAAGGTGGAAGCCGACAAAGTCAGTGCGGGCGCCCGCGAAAAAATAGAGAAAGCTGGCGGAACGATCACTTTGCGCGAGAGGCCAATGCGAGACGAAACGGCCCCGCGTGAGGATGTCGATCTAGCTGCGCAGGAAACGCCGCACGAGCCGAGCGCGAAAAAGGGATCTACAAGCAAAACGCGGGCTAAATCAAAATCGCGGCCGAAAAAGAAAACGTCACGGGAGAGCTAGCGCTCGGCGTGCGATGTTCGAAATTTAGCGGATGGTTTCGGCGTTCCTAAATTCGGTCAAGATACCGGAGTTGCGCCGGCGTATTTTGTTTACGTTGGCGGTCATCGTGATTGTGCGTTTAGGCGCAGCGATCACGACTCCAGGAGTCAACCAGGCTGTATTGCAGGAATGGTTCCGCACATCCTTGAGCGAGCGAACCGGTGGCGGTGTTGCGGCGCTTTTCAATTTGTTCAGCGGCGGCGCGCTGGAAAATTGCGCGGTCTTCTCCCTGGGCATTATGCCTTATATCAGCGCTTCCATCATGATGCAGTTGCTGACTGCGGTGATTCCGCAGCTTGGGAGGATGGCGCGCGAAGATGGTGGACGACAGAAGATCATGCAGCTGACACGTTACGCGACAGTCGCGCTCTGCCTTTTCCAAGGCTATCTGCTGGCGGTATCATTTCAGCATCCGGAATCGTATCACACGATGCTGCCGGGGATCACGGACACAATCCGGAGCCTCGGTATTCCACTGGTGGATGACCTTGGCTGGACGTTTCGGATTGTGACGGTGATTTCCTTGACGACCGGCACACTTTTCTTGATGTGGCTCGGCGATCAAA
>VBQB01000414.1 GCA_005887855.1 Verrucomicrobiota bacterium
CCAAGGCCCCAAAGGCCTCTAGGTGAGCATGCGAGGCAAGAGCTATACATTCTTTATAGCGTCCACTCCGGGGAAGCTCCGGAAAGTCGTGGTACCAGCCTACCTAATACGCGGGGTCGCCATTCTGGCTTTGATTGGCGCTGTCAGCGTAACCGCCGCCGTGGCGTCTTACTCCCGGATGCTCTGGAAAGTCGGTAATTACAACGCAGTGCGGCACGAATTGGAAACGCGAACCCAGCAATACCGCCAGTTGCAAGCCACCGTCAACGATGCCAACCAGCGCCTCGATTCCCTCCAATCTCTCGCGACTGAAGTAGCCATGACCTACGGCGTGCTGCGGTATCATCCCGCGGCGTTCGATCAGAGCGACAACCCGGCGGACTCGCAGGACGCGTTCGACCGTTCCATCGAGCAGTACACCTTCCTGAAGCGCAATGCTGCGGTGATCGCTGTTTCCAGCGGCGGACTCCATTTGCTTTCCCCACTGAGCTTCGCGGATTCCACCTACACACCTTCGATTTGGCCGGTGATGGGCCACATCACGGATAGCTTCGGCGAGCGCCTCGATCCCTTCAGCGGGGAAGGTGCGTTCCATACGGGCGTGGACGTGGCCTCGGACTACGGCGCTCCGGTCCATGCGACAGCGGACGGCGTGATTACCATCGCGGAAAACCACGCGGGTTACGGCCGTTTGGTGGTGATTGATCATGGATTTGGCATCACCACCTGGTACGCGCACCTTTCGGCATTTTCGGCAGTGGTTGGTTCGCGCATTAAGCGCGGTGAGGTCGTAGGGTACACCGGCATTAGTGGGCGCTCCACCGGGCCGCACGTACACTACGAGGTTCGAGTAAACAACGCGCCGGTGAATCCTTGGCGATACATGAAGTCAACCGCGGCGGGCGATTAGGGAATTCGAATTAAAATAGTCGTAAGGTGATGCGGGCGCTGGCCCGCTTTTTGTTTTTCGATCGTACACAATCCGCGGACCTGCTCGTTTTTGTGGGTCTTACGTGTGGCCTTTGCTTGAGTGCGCCGCGTTTCCCGGAGCAGGCTTGGCAGGCGCGGCACTCGGTGGGCCGGTTGAAAACCGGCGAGCGGACTCCAGAAAAGCCGGCGTGATCTCAAACGCCAGCCGGACAGACTTCGTATCCCCTCGGTCAATTTTCGAGACGTCCGCACCTTTCAATAGCGCCAAGAAGGCCTCTCGCAAGGACGGGTCCAACTGCCGCCGGGTCTTGGCATCATTCAAGCCGGATTCTGCCAGAACCAGGACGCCATTCAGCAGATCAGCGGCTCGACGTGTGGTTTCCTCGGAAGTACATTCTCCCTCCGCGACGATACGCAAGCGGTCGTTCTCCGGTTTTCCTGCCAGTGTGATCCACTGCAATTGGTCCAACATGGTGGAGAGCTGCGGAGAACGAAAGCCTCCTGGAGCTTGTGACGATAATGCCGCACCCGGCGCGGCGTCCTGACGAATCACAGCGAAGACAGGAGATCCCGCCAGGCGTTGGAAACGGACCCGCCATTCCGTGCTATCTTCACTTCGTTTCCTGGCGCTTAAAATTTGGCCGAGATCATCGCGATCAGTTATGGCCATCCGCTCGTTGCCCAGAAATGTAAAATAAATCTTTTTTGCGCCACCGCTTTCGGGAATTGCGAAAATCTCGCGACCGGCGTGCTTCTCGACGGTTCCTGATTTGATGGCCAGCCCGGAGATTTTTTTGCGATCGAATCTTCCGTCGGCTACAGCGAAAAAAGTAGAATCCTGTCCGGCTTTCCCAAACGCAATGGCGAGGTGGTCAAGGTCTCGCTCGTAGTGGAACCCGGTCTCATTCAAGAATTGTTCGGCGAGGTTCACGAAAAGCACAGCACCGGCATCGGCCGGCATTATTTCCAACAGATCACCGCGGCCGGAGGAACTGTGTGCGGCGTAGCGCTGATACGTATAAAGAGCCCCCGCAGTTCCAAGAACCAAGCCGGCGCCCAGGGCCACCCATTCGCGCTTGTTCATTTCATTGGCACCACTTGCGTTTCACCATCCGCGATCTTCCCATGCGGCGTCCTCTCGCAACATCAAAATCGCATGTGGAAGCGCTTGCAAATTGTGAGAATCTTGCATTGCCGATGAAGGTTGGTTCCCGTTCTCTAGAGTTTATGCTAAATTATAGAAGGGAATCAGGATAGGTCTTGTCAGCGTGGGCATGGCCTGGCAGGATTTCCACAGCACTGGTCACCCACGTGCTCGAATCGAGCAACCCCTCCTTGCAATTCTAATACCTCTTCTGGTATGCTTACTCGGTTTGAGCGGCGCTGGCGTAGCTCAGCTGGTAGAGCATCTGATTTGTAATCAGAGGGTCGGGGGTTCAATTCCCTCCGCCAGCTCCACTGGAATTTGAGGGGAGCGAGGCGGAGCGAAATCTGGCAGCAAAAGCCAACGGGCTGGTGTCTCTTGACACGAGTCCTATTTGTGTTTTTGCGGTGAAAGTCTGGAAGTTGTTAAAGAGAAAGTTCGGAACCCGTGGTTCGCGTCCGAAAAGTTTAGCGGGATGCGGGTTTTGCATCCCGAACGATTTTGCGGGACGGGTGGGTGAGTGGCTAAAACCAGCAGACTGTAAATCTGCCGCTCCTTGCGGGCTACGAAGGTTCGAATCCTTCCCCGTCCACCAGGCTCTCGTCGTGGGGTTAGCAGGAACCGCAGGGCAATCGCATGCAGCGATGTTCGGAAGCGGTCTGATTCGCGGTCCAAGCGCCGCTCAGGAAGAGTGCGCCACAAAATTTTTTTGATGGACGGGGAAATAGGGAAACGGATTCGGCCTGGGTAGCTCAGTTGGTAGAGCGCGTCCTTGGTAAGGACGAGGTCACCGGTTCAATCCCGGTCCCAGGCTCCAGAGTTAGGCGGTTTCTGAGGCCAGGAAGTATTGAGGGGCTTAAGCGGGGGTAACTCAACGGTAGAGTCTCACTCTTCCAAGGTGATGGTTGCGGGTTCAAATCCCGTCCCCCGCTCCAGAGTTTGAAGTGGAGCGCCGCTTCGCTTAGAGGCTGGCGCAGAAGGCGAAGGAAATATGGCCAAGGAGAAATTCGAGCGCAGCAAGCCGCACGTGAACATCGGGACGATCGGGCACATCGATCATGGCAAAACCACATTGACGGCGGCGATCACCAAGGTGCTCAGTAAGCACAACCCGAAGGTGCAGTTCCGGGCGTTTGACACCATTGACAACGCGCCGGAA
>VBQB01000415.1 GCA_005887855.1 Verrucomicrobiota bacterium
CCATCGAAACGAAACCCCCCGCCGGCACATGGGAGTACAAGCTGCGGGATTTCGTTCCGGCATTCCGTGGAAAGAACGGCCACATCGTGGGGCTGGCCAACTGGACGCCGCGATTTGAGTTTGCAGGCCCGCTCATTAAAAACAAGCTGAATTTCTCGGAGGAAGTTACGTACGAACTGCGCAGACAACCGGTGCGTGGTTTGTCGTTTCCCAGAAATGAGATCAAGACGCGAGGCATCACGTCCCTGACGAACCTTCAAATAATCCTGTCTCCGCGCCATGTACTGAATCTCAGTGTCAATACTTTTCCCATGGAACTCGAATTTGTCAATATCAATGCGTTGATTCCGCAAACCGCATCCACGAACTACGGCCGAAGCGGCGTATCCGCGGGATTTTCCGATTCTTATCAATTTGTCTCAGGAGCAGTGCTGAATACATTGGTTCGGTACACGCGCTTCGACAGTAACGCGCACGGACAGGGACCAGCAGACATGCAAATCTTTCCCGAGGGATGGGGCGGAAATTACTTCAATAGCTGGAACCGCAAGGCAAATCAATTGGAAGTCCTGCCCGCCTATCAGCTGTCGGCGAAGAATTGGCACGGCGGCCATGAAATCAGGGTAGGGGCCGACGTTCTATACCGCAGTTATGACGGTACGAGCGTTTCGCACCCAATTCAGTTGCTCGCGGAAGATGGTTCAGTTGTTGAACGAATCGACTTTCAGGGCGCGGGCCTCTTGAGTACGACAGATACGGAGGTCGCGGAATTTATACAAGACCGCTGGACTCTGAACCGCCACCTGACGCTCAACTTTGGGGCACGCTTGACCAGCCAATCGATCGGGCGAGATGCTGTCTTCGCTCCACGGATTGGCGCGGCCTATTCTCTCAATAATGGAAATACGGTAATTCGTGTCGGTGCTGCCGAGGTCTATGGCCACGTTCCGTTGCTTGCGGGAAACTTCACGAGCAATCAGGAGCGAGTGCTTAGCTTCTTCGATTCTTCTGGCGCGCTGATAGGCCAGCCAATAGTTTTGGTGAACTCCTACCTGCTTTCGGGCGCCCCTCCGAGTGCGCCCGGTGTACCACGCAACCCTGGGGCGAGTCCTCGGACGTTTAGCTGGAATGTCGTGGTTGAACACCAAGTGCGAAAAAATCTGAACGTGCGGGCTAGTTATCTCGACAGCCATACCGTAAACCTATTTCTTCTCGATCAGTTGGTCGACGTCGCCAGTGGCACTGGATTGCTGGCGATCAGGGACACAGGAGTTTCAAATTATCGACAAGCTGACATCACCGCGCACTATCGAGCAAGCGACCGCGCGGACATGAGTTTGTCCTACACCTGGAGCAAGGGGCGCGGCGACCTCAACCCGCTGTCGGATACTCTTGTCCCTTTCCAGATTCCGGTAATCCGACCAAATGTCTCGCGTTGTGGCCTCCGGTTTTTTTCGTCTTCCATGGAAAATGGTCGTCAGCCCAGTCGCGGACGTGCATTCGGGATTGCCATATTCAAATGTGGACAATCAACAAAACTACGTCGGCATCCCTGATAGCAACCGTTTCCCCATTTACTTCTCGCTTGACGCAAGGCTTTACCGAGAGTTTGGCATCCACATACCCCACACGGAACGTTCCAAAACTCATAAGGTACGCCTTGGCGTATATTCAACGGACTTGACGAATCGCCAGAATCCTCACGACGTCATCAACAACGTGACGTCTCCCTCTCTGGGCCGGTTCGCAGGTTTCCAGCGCCGCTATACCGGCATGGTATTAGATTGGGTTGAGTAAGAAATCGCCCGGAAATTCTGGCCATAGCGGGCTTGTGTCCGAATACTCGAGTACGCTAGCGCCATGCGGGAGCCAGAACTCGCACCGCGCTGGGCACGACTTCAATCTCAACTGGCGCGGGCCCGAGAATTTCGCCATCGCCGTGAAATAGACTGGGCCTGTCCACACATATTCTCACTTTTTTCACGCTCCATCGCTTCACTTGGGACGTGCGCAGGTCACCGCTGCGCATCAGCCGCGGAAACAATTTGAGAATACTCATGGTGCTTAAATCTTCGATAACTACGACCTGGAGCAATCCATCATCAATCACCGCGTCAGGCGCAAGCCGCAACCCGGCTCCATAGCTGGGCGTGTTCAATACCCCGGCAAGCAGAGAAATTCCTTCAACCGAGCTGATATCCGTGTCCGGAAATTCCAGTTGGACTTTTAGCGGCACATACTCCCACAACGCCCGCAACGCCGAGGCCATGTAGCGAATTCGGCCAGGAAGGTGACGGTAAGCGCCGCTTGCGTGAAGCACTGCCGCGGCATCGAGCCCAACGCCTCCACCGCCGGCGTACAAGCGCGCTCGGCCATCCGCAGTGCGCGCCCTGACCAAATCTATGGGGCGGGGCCTGCCCTTCAAGACTGCCTCCGCGGCGCGGAGATTTTTCGCGCTATCTGAGTAGGTGTTGACATTCTTTGGCTCTGACGATGAGTCTGTCCGAAAGTCGGTCCAAAATCTCATGAGTAAGCCCCTCACGCCTGGCACGTTGTTGCACAGTTAAGACACGGTCGGACATAGCTTCGGCAGTCGCGCGAAGATTCGCGAGAACCTCCTCTGGGTTTTGATGCGCGTCAACAGCAAGCTTTCGCCAGTGCCTCGCGGCGATGTTCCGCAAGCCATACTCTCCTCCGATTTTCATCGCGAGTTTCAATCCGATGGGACGCATGCCGTGATACGGTAGAGCGCTTGCGAGATCGTATAGTGGAGCGAGACGGATTCGTGATTCCGAACCCAGAAGCAGGGCATAGTTTTTTGCGTGGGCGTCCGTACCCGCCACAAGCCAGTTAAAGGCGATGGTGCCGACAAAGGTTTTTATGTCTTCGACGGGCGCGGTCGAAAAAGTGGTCAGAAGTTCTGTGATTTCACGGACGCCGGGACCACCATCACTTTGGTACTTTTTTGTTGGGGGCAAGCCCATTGCCTGACAAACGTCCTCTTGATGGACTCTATGAATCGTGCCGCCAGTTTTAACGCGGTCGTACCGTTCGATTACAATCGCGATTTGGTCTTCAAATCGGCGAATCTCTGAGTTTGCCACTGGTAGGTTGAAAGAGCGCGCCAATTCCAGACAGAAGTGTTCGTTCTCGGCGTATCCGTCGAATTCGCCCGTTGGAGGTTTGAGGATGTGTGTAGTAGGCAGGCGGCCCGAAGGAACTCCCCATCGGCCATTCTCCAATAGGAGCGCAGTTTT
>VBQB01000030.1 GCA_005887855.1 Verrucomicrobiota bacterium
AGAAATTCTTCGCGTCTACGGCACACGGATCACGAGCCGCAGATAGAAAAACAAAAGCGGAGCGGTGAACAGCAGGCTGTCCAAGAGATCCAGCGCACCGCCGATTCCGGGTAGTAGATTTCCCGAATCCTTCACACCCGTGCTGCGCTTGATAATCGATTCAGCCAGATCACCGATCACCGCCGCGAATCCAAGAAGCAAACCGAGTATGGTCGCGTGGGTCCAGGTAAGCACGGACAAGTGGCCCGGCATCAGTTTGAACAAGGCCAGGCTGCAAAGCAGAGCAAAAACGAGCGCGCCGAAAAATCCTTCCCAAGTCTTTTTTGCGCTGATGTGGGGAACCATAAGATGACGTCCAACGACGCTGCCGGTGAGGTAAGCGCCCATGTCGCTGAACTTCGTAACCGCGATAAGGTACAAGACGTAAAACTGTCCGGTGACAGCGCCACTGCTCGACCGCGGCATGACATAAACAATCTTCGTAATGAAATTAAACAGCCATAGCACGTAGAGGAGGCCGAACAAAGTGTAGGCCATTGTTTGCAACGGTTCGTCGTGCCGCAGACGCGCGAACATCTGCCGTGCAAAGACCGTCAGCAGAAAGAAGAGCAAGACCGCCGTCTCGAAATCGTACGATTGTGCCGGGCCTATTTTTGCGAAGTAATAAAAGCTTCCTACGAGCATGACCGTGCCGCAGATCATTCCGGTCACTTTGAAATTGGGCAGACTGCGATGGTCGAGCATTCCGTAAAATTCCCAAAGCGCGATCAGTCCAAACACGCTGATCAACAACCAAAACAAAATCTCGAAACCGGAAAACGCGATGAGAAGCGCGATCGACCAGAGCGCGACCGTGGTGATGAAGCGCACGATAAACACTGACCGCGGCGTGACGGTATTCGGCTCGCCTTGATCAATGGTTCCAGGCATGGCGATTCAATCATCCTGAGCGAAAAAGTATTTGTCCACAGATTACGCGAATTTCGGCAGATTAATTTCGGAATTTCATCTCATAATCGGTGTGAATGTTTGAAATCTGTGGATAATTCTTTGCTGTGCAGAAAACGATGCAGGCTGTCGTAAAAAGCAAAGCCGAGCCCGGTCTTTGGCTCGAAGAAGTACCTGTTCCTCAAGTCGGTATAGATGATGCGCTCATCCGCGTTTTAAAAACCTCAATCTGCGGCACCGATGTCCACATCTACAACTGGGATGCGTGGGCGCAAAAAACGATTCCAGTACCGATGACCATCGGTCATGAATTTGTCGGGGTTGTCGATCTTGTCGGCGATCGTGTAAAGGGATTTGCGCGCGGCGATCTCGTCGTTGGCGAAGGGCATATTACCTGTGGCCATTGCCGGAATTGTCTCGCTGGGCGTCGTCATCTTTGCCCGAACACGCAAGGTGTCGGCGTGAATCGATCCGGCGCGTGGGCCGAGTTTGTCGCAATCCCGCAATCAAATTGCTGGCACGCTGATCCGTCGATCCCGCTCGACGTGCTTTCGTGTTTTGATCCGCTTGGCAACGCCGTCCACACCGCCCTCTCGTTTGATCTCGTCGGCGAAGACGTGCTGATCACCGGCGCGGGCCCAATCGGTTGCATGGCCATCCCAATCTGCAAACAAGCTGGCGCGCGTTATGTCATCATCACCGACATCAATCCGTATCGTCTCGAGCTGGCGCACAAAATGGGAGTAAATCTCGCGCTCGACGTCCGCACGGAAAAACTCGGCGATGCCATGCAGACGCTCGGCATGAAAGAAGGGTTCGATGTCGCGCTCGAAATGTCCGGCAGCCCGAAAGCTTTCGCCGACATCTTGCCGAACATGTTTCACGGCGGCAAAATCGCCTTGCTTGGCATTATGCCCGGCAGCGCCGCGATCGATTGGAACCTGGTCGTCTTCAATCAGCTCACCATCAAAGGAATCTACGGCCGGGAGATGTACGAAACCTGGTACAAAATGACCGCCCTGATCCAGTCCGGGCTCGACATCTCACCGGTCATAACCCACCGCTTTCCCTATAAAGAATTTCGGGAAGCCATCGAACTCATGAAATCCGGCAACTCCGGCAAAATCTTGCTCGATTGGAGTAATTTGTCATCCTGAGCGAACGCTTGCCCTGAGCGGAGTCGAATGGTCGAAGGTCTGGTGCGAGTCGGAGCAATCGGACACCGAAAAGAGATTTATCGATGATTACTGCAGCGCTGCCGCTTGTTCTTCGCGGCCTTCCAACTCCAGCACCATCCGTTTGATGTGCTTGTAGTCCTGGTGCGATCGGAGGAACTGCAAGCTTTGCTGCGGATCGCCCCATTGCAGGACTTGGATCGTCTCTTGACGAGCGCCCCACGTGTTCATGTCGCGCGAATTCGCCATGTAGAGATCGATCGTGTTACGCCCGGAAAGTGCCCAGCCGTAATCGTCGACGCGATACATTTGCCCGGTCGATAGCAGCCGAAACGTCGTTCCCATCGGCCAACGCGACCAGTCGGCCGCCGCACTGCCGATTACTCGGGCTGTTCCAACTGCGGTGGCGCGCCTCACGGGACGTGTCGTTTTCGTAACGCGCGTTGTCGTTTTTACGCGGCTGGTTGTCCTGTTGTCATCCATTGAGAACGGCTGGAGAACTACATCTGAGTTCGACACACGACGGACTCCGACATCATCGCTTTCGGAAACTGGAATTGCGCGCAAAGCATTTTCAGCGCGGTGAATCGGCGGACCGGCGGCGTGTAATTCTCCGCCGAGCGCGTTGTGATTGCTGTATTCTCGATGATCTGATTCTGTGTGCGTGTACGCAGTCGTGCGCACATTTTGAAAATCCGTTTTCGCCAAGGGGCGCTCGAACTGTGGCAGGGGACGCGGACCTGCCCCGCAGGCACTGAGGAAAAGTGCCCCGATCACGGCGAGCGAAAAAAATAGTAACTGTGAGCTACGCAAAGAAGATCAGGCGAGTTATTAACAGTTATTCACAACCCGAAGCAAGGCTATTTTTTGAAAATTTTTTAGTCAGGAAGCCGGGAGAACAGAAAAAAGATCAGCCTATGAGATGGACACAGGGTGTGACAGATAGTGGGGCTAACTTCCTTCGCGTGTTCCTTTTCCTGCTCTGCAAAATCTGTGTAATCTATGGACTAATTATGCTCGCCGAATTCGAAAAGCAGGTTTCTCAAACGCTCGAAGAAATTAAGTCGCAAGGCCTTTATAAAACCGAGCGGGTCATCACCACTCCGCAGGACGCGCACATTGCGATCACGGGAGGCCGCCGCGTCCTCAACATGTGCGCGAACAATTATCTGGGTCTCGCCGATCATCCTGCGCTCATCGCCGCGGCCAAAGAAGCGCTCGATACGCACGGTTTCGGCATGGCGAGCGTGCGTTTTATTTGCGGCACGCAGGACATCCATAAGGAACTCGAGGCCGCACTGACGAAATTCCTCGGGACCGAGGAGACGATTCTCTATCCATCATGCTTCGACGCGAACGGCGGTCTGTTCGAAACGCTGCTCACTGACAAGGACGCGGTGATCAGCGATGAATTGAATCACGCGAGCATCATCGACGGCATTCGGCTCTGCAAAGCGCAGCGGTTTCGTTACAAGCACAACGACATGGCCGACCTCGGAGCGCAGCTGACCGCGGCAAAAGGTGCTCGGTTCAGGTTGATTGCGACCGACGGCTGTTTCTCGATGGACGGAACGATCGCGAACTTGAAGGGAATTGCCGAACTCGCGGAAAAATACAACGCACTTACGATGATCGACGATGCGCATGCGGCAGGGTTTCTCGGCAAGACCGGCCGCGGCACACACGAATATTGCGGCGTGATGGGCAAGATCGACATCATCACCGGCACGCTCGGCAAAGCGCTCGGCGGCGCGAGCGGGGGTTACACGAGCGGCCGCAAAGAGATTGTCGATCTTTTGCGCCAACGCTCGCGACCGTATCTTTTTTCAAACACGATCGCGCCACCAGTTGTCGCTGCATCCTTGAAGGCGATTGAATTACTCAGCGCATCAACCGAATTGCGCGACAAGCTCGAAGGGAACACAAAATATTTCCGTACAGCGCTCACGGAGCGTGGCCTAACGATAAAGCCCGGCGCGCATCCGATTGTTCCAATCATGCTCGGCGACGCGGCGAAATCGCAAAAGTTTGCCGCGCGCATGCTCGAGAAAGGCGTCTACGTGATCGGATTTTTTTATCCGGTTGTTCCGCATGGCGCTGCGCGCGTTCGCACCCAGGTTTCCGCGGCGCACTCGCGCGAAGATTTAGAATTCGCTGTAAACGCCTTTGCCGAAACCAACGAAGAACTAAAGAAACTGTAGTGGCAGCCGTCTCGGCTGCAGAATCAAACAAGGCCGGGCGACACGCCCGCCCACCGTAAGAATCCTGGAAAACACAAAATGCTTTACATGGTCGTCGAACGCTTCAAAGAAGGAGCGGCGCCCGAGATTTATCGGCGCTTCCGCGAGAAAGGCCGGATGATGCCAGACGGGCTCGAGTACGTCTCCAGTTGGATCGATCACGATTTCAAAATCTGCTGGCAACTGATGAAGACTGAAGACTTCGCACTGTTCGATCGTTGGATCGACAATTGGCGCGACCTGATGGACTTCGAAATCGTGCCGGTTCGCACCTCGGCCGAAGTGCGAAAGCTGATGGCGTCTCGCGCCGATCTTTAAGGTGCTCGCCAAAATTTATGAGGTTCGTAGCGCCATCGATTTTCCTGGTCGGCGCAATCGCGCTGCATGGCGAAACAATCCAGGAACGAATATCGGCGTATGTTCGGAGCTACGCCGACGCCGGATTGTTCAGCGGTGTAGTCCTTGTGTCAAAAGGTAACGCCGTTGTTTATCAACAGGCTTTCGGTCTCGCTGATCGGGCGTTGAAAGTTCCGAACACAGTGCAAAGCAAATTTTACATCGCGTCGCTCAGCAAGCCGATCACTGCCGTCGGGGTCCTTCGACTCGTCGAACAAGGCAAGCTCAGCCTGGATGATCATCTCTCGAAGTTTGTGCCCGATTTCCCGGGCGACGACAAAATTACGATCGAAGAATTGCTGACGCATTACTCCGGCCCAGCCGACGCCAGCGCAGACCCCGCTTACAACAACTGGTCGCGCTTTCCGCAAACACCGGCCGCCCTGGTCGAGTGCGTGAAGAAAAAATCACCGGAGAGCAAGCCGGGAACGCATTATTTCTACAGCAACTCGAACTGCCACATCCTCGCCTTAATCATTGAAAAACAATCCGGGCAAAGTTACGGCGAATTTTTGGCGAAGGAGATTTTCCAACCCTTGAGCATGAGCGACACGGCCCATCAGGCGACTGATAGCGCAATCGTTCAACATCTCGTGCACGGTTACAACCCAGCAAGAGCGGCTGATTTCGAAAACGCGCCATATCTCGATTGGACCAGCAAAACCGGCAACGGTTCACTCTATTCCACCGCGGAAGATCTCCTGCGTTTTCAGCGCGCGCTGCAAGATGGGAAGCTGCTCAGGCCCGAGACGCTGCGTGCATCGTATGGATTCGATCGAAAAGATCGCAACGTCGGAATGTTTTGGTTTGGTCGACAACGCTTTGGTCATCGCAGCGTCTTCGTCAATGGAAGTAGTCCCGGATTCGAGGCGCACTTCGAACGATTCATCGATGATGACGCCGCCGTGATTGTTCTTTCGAATCTTTATCTCGCCTCGCCATCAATCATCGCCGAGGACCTCGGCGCGATTCTCTTCGATCAGCCGGTGACGCGACAGGTTCCGAGATCGGTCAAATTATCGGAGGACGATTTGAGAAAATTCGCTGGATCATTCCGCTTCAGCCCCGATTACTTCGTCAAGAATGCGCCAATCAAAGTCGAAGCTCATCGCGATTATCTGTCGTTGGTCAATCGCGGAAGTGGATTCGCGATTCCCCTTCTGCCGATTGAGGGTGGCCGCTTTTTCGACCGCAGCTTTTGGTCGTTCGTTCGCTTCGAGAAAGACAAGTTGATTTATCGCAACGGCGACACCGATTACGTTGCCACGCGCGAGTAAAGCTACTCGTGCAAGGCGATGCTGGCGCCCACCCAAGTGTTGTCGATGTTGAAATCGACACCCATCATTTTGCCCTGGCTCATGCGCACCAGATTGTTCACGAGAATCGG
>VBQB01000413.1:0-1216 GCA_005887855.1 Verrucomicrobiota bacterium
AGCCGATTGGTCGATTGAGCTGCGGCCAGAGTATTGACGATATCGATGGCCGTGGCGTGCAGAGCAGTGTAGCCGGCCAGGCACGCCTCGTAAGCCAGCGCGGTGGCCAAGTGGGTCTTGCCCAGCCCCACTCCTCCCATGAAAATGACATTGGCCTTTTCCTTGGGGAAGGAGAGGCGAAAGAGGTTCTGCACTTGGGGCCGGTTGATTTTCTTGGGCCAGGTCCAGTTGAACTGCTCGAGGGTTTTGATGACGGGAAAGCGAGCGGCCTGGATGCGCCGTTTGGTGGCATGATCTTTCCGGCGCAAGGTTTCGCCTTCGGCCAGCCGGCTCAAAAAATCGAGCTGGCTCCAGTTTTTCTCCACCGCCTCCTTGGCCAGAGATTGATGATATTCCCGAAAATAGGAGAGTTTGAGATAAAGAAGGTAAGTCATGAGCTGATCGTTTTTCATGGGTTGGGTTCTTGATTGGTTTTGGAGTCGTAAAGGGAGAGGTCCGGAGCTGGAAGATCCAATTCCAGCAGATCCTGCTGGCGGGTCAGATGCAACGCAGCGGGTTCGTCGGCGGGACGCTGGCGCTGCTGCAACATATTGGCGAGGTATTCGCAGGAGAAGGCCTGATAAGTAAAGGCGTCCTCCATGGCCCGAGCCACCGCATCGATCCCATAAAGCTCGCTTAAGGCGACGATCGTTTGGACGTGATGCTTGGGATTGAGACGCCGCTGCTGGAGCTGCCGATAATACTCTTCAGCCTTGGATGAGAGGCCCAAAAAGCGGAGGAACAGTTTTTGATCCCGGGCTTTTTTTCGTTCCAGGAGCAAGGGCTGAACATGATCGGGCAGTTCGTAATCCTGGTTGCGATCATAACTGCGGACATGTTCGGCTACCAGGTTCACTCCGTCATAAACCAGGAGTCGGTCGGCCAACCGTTTCAAGGTGAGTTTGCTGGAGGCATACTGGCAAGGAACCGAGTAAGCGTTTCCGTCGACTTTGATGCGGAACTGGTTGTTCACGCGGGCCGTCTCAACGATGGCAGATTCATAAGCCAGGGGGTGGAGGGGTTTGAGCTTTTCCTGGGCAAAGAGCTCCGCTGGGATTTTTTGTGTCTGCCCGTGAACCCGGACATTGGCAACCGTATCAAGCCAATATCGGGCCGCTGGATTGACGATTTTAAAATCGGAAAGCTCCAGGCCGTGAAGAAAGTTCTTTTTCACATA
>VBQB01000413.1:1226-3049 GCA_005887855.1 Verrucomicrobiota bacterium
TGATTGGCAAAATCCAGGTAGCGGGGATTGAAGAGGATCGAATCGGCACTCCGGCTCAAGACGGCGACCTTGCAGTTGTCGACCCAGACCTGCTGCACCACTCCGCCAAAGTATTCAAAGGCGTGTTGGTGGCAGGAGAGGAAGTGCTCCATTGTCTCAGCCAGCGTGAACTCCAGATACATCTTTCGGCTGTAAGCCAGCACCCTGAGAAAGAAGGAGAGGCGCCGGCGAGTCGATCCCACCGGGACCGAGCCTGCGCAACCCCAATCGACCTGGGCGCACTCCCCCGGTTCAAAGTGAAGGGTCAGGAACGCGGGCTTGGGTTTGGGGCGCACTTGGCGGACGAAGTCTTTGACCATCGTGTATCGACCGGCGTAGCCGCTTTCCTTGATCTGTTGGAAAATCTGCCGTGCCGAATAATCATGGCGTTCCAAAAGGCGGACGATCTGTCCTTTGAAGGCGTCGAGTTTGCTTTCTCGTTTGGGCGGAGGAGCTTTTTGAAAACTCTCCCGCCTGGCCCATTTGCGCACCGTTTTCAAATCGAGTTTGAGTTCGCGAGCGATCTGCCGACAGGACAGTTTCTTTTCGGTGTAAAGGTGCCGGATCTGACAATAGGTTTGGTAGTCGATCATGGCTGGCCTCCCAGTGCTTTGCGCAATATCTCCCCAACGCTGGCCTGACCGGAGCGGGTTTCCTGAACCGGATCCAGACTTAAAACCTGGCAAAGAGGTTTTTCGTAGGCGATGAGCCCGTTTTGGATGAGTTGTCGGCGGCTGAGGGAGAGTTGGAGCTCATCCATTTTGAGCCGCCGCATCAGCGAGGCGTCGGAGTAGTAGCTCAAGCCATCGACATCGGCCACGCTCACCAGGAAGAGGTAAAGCGCCCAACTGGAGTGATCACACCGGGTGAAATAATTTTCCTGCACCAGCCGGTGATCGATCCAACTGAATTGGGGAGGAACTTTGCGGAGTCGTTGCGGATTGAGGACACGTTTTTTCATGGAACCTTTCGAAGTTCACTCCGGGCACCATGCCCAGAATGTCGTATCCTTTGGCTACCAGTTGACGGGTGGTCGTCGCGATATCGTCTTGCAAGGTACTCCCGGCCAACATTGCGATAAGTCCGACAAACAGAGGAGTTTGCATCGAGCACAGGTCTTGTAAGGTACGGGTTGGCGAGCCTGGCGTAACCTCCAGTTTAAGAGGGACTTGCTCCGAGCACGCGTCTTGTAAGGTACGCTTGCGCCACCGGGTGGTGTTTTTCCAATAGCCGCGATGGCCCTTTTGCCACTTCCGAACCCGCTCGGCGTTTTCCTCGTCCCGAAAATATTTTTCGTTTCCGGGCTTTTCCAACCAAGCCTTCTGGCTGGCTCGTTTCCTGGCCTTTCGACAATCGGCCTTAAAACAGAAACGCTGACGCTCCCGGTGCCGGTAATCAGGAAGAAAATGTTCCTTGCAGTGGAGGCATTTGCATTGGCGCTTCTGAGTCTTCATCGGTTCCCAAATCAAAGGAACCGATCTGAAGAAAAATCAGAGGCGGAAGGGAAGAAAATCCACCGAGAAGAAAAATCAGAACAGCGAAGAAGGAAGAAAAAATTTCAGTGAATCGGGTGAAGAAAACGGCGGTGAAGAAGATCCATGTTAAAACCGCCCGTTTTGCGGGAATTCAATTTCGCCCCTGGCATCGCATCGACCAATTCCCATAAAGTAAAGCCAAACAGACCCCCAATCGACAATACAAGTGTTACACCAGCGGATACTAGCCCGGCAACGCATGCATTCCTGACGTGTCGTCGAGATTCTTCAATACTCATGTGTGCTAAA
>VBQB01000031.1 GCA_005887855.1 Verrucomicrobiota bacterium
GAAGATGACGATTTCATCCAGAACAATTTTTATGACATTGGTGTCGCCGTGGGAACGGAGCGGGGGCTGGTTGTTCCAGTGGTACGCGACGCCGACAAAAAAACTTTCGCTGATCTCGAGCTCGACATTGCCGGTTTCGCCGTGAAAGCACGCGAGGGGAAATTGAAAATCGAGGATTTACAAGGCGGTACATTTACGATTTCAAACGGCGGCGTTTATGGATCACTTCTTAGCACGCCAATTCTCAATCCACCGCAAAGCGGAATTCTCGGCATGCACAAGATCATGCCGCGCCCTATTGCGGTTGATGGAAAGGTCGAAATCCGTCCGATGATGTACCTCGCTCTCAGCTACGATCATCGCGCAGTTGACGGCAAAGAAGCCGTCACATTCCTCATCAAAGTGAAGGAATGCATCGAAGACCCGAAAAAGCTGCCGCTCGATTTTTAATTAGGCGTGACGGCTCTGTCGCGTCGACGACTCAACCATGGAAAAATTTGATCTGGTTATCATCGGTTCCGGACCCGGCGGTTATATCGCCGCCATCCGGGCTGGTCAGCTCGGATTGAAGACGGCGCTTGTCGAGAAAGACAAGGAACTGGGTGGAACTTGCTTGAACGTTGGCTGCATTCCAAGCAAGGCCCTGCTCACGTCGAGCGATCATTTCATGTTCGCAAAAAAAGAAGCAGCGAAACACGGCATCGTGATCGATGGCGTACATGCCGATCTTGGAAAGATGCAGCAGCGGAAGGACAAGGTCGTGAAAACGTTCACCGGCGGCGTGCGCGCGCTCATGAAAACAAACAAGGTGACGACGTTCGAAGGGTTCGGCACCATCACCGCACCCGGTAAAATTTCGATCAAATCGTCGAAAGGCGACACGCAGGAGATCGAAACCAAAAACATCGTTATCGCGACCGGCAGCGCGGCAATTGAGTTGCCGTTCGCGAAGTTCGATGGCAAGACGATCGTCAGCAGCACGGAAGCACTTCTTTTCACCGAAGCGCCTGCGAAATTTCTTGTCATCGGCGCGGGGGCGATCGGTCTCGAACTTGGTTCGGTTTGGAATCGCCTCGGCTCCGAAGTAACCATGTTGGAATTCCTTCCGCGTATTGCGGTCGGTTTCGATCTCGAACTCTCGAATCTGCTCCAGCGTTCGCTGACTGCGCAGGGTATCATTTTTCATCTCGAAACTAAAGTAAGCGCGGTCAAGATCGACAACGGCCGCGCAACCGCCACGGCAACCAAGGACGGCAAGGAGATGAAATTCGATGCCGATAAGGTTCTTGTCTCGGTTGGGCGGCGCCCGTTTTCCGAAGGAGTAGGCGCAGAGAAAGTCGGTGTCGAATTCGATGACCGGAAGCGTATTAAAGTGGACAAACATTTCCGGACGAATATCGAAGGCATTTACGCAATTGGCGACGTGATTGCCGGGCCGATGCTCGCACACAAAGCGGAAGATGAAGGGATGGCCTGCGTAGAGATCATCGCAGGCAAATCCGGCCACGTGAACTACGACGCGATTGCCGGAATCATTTACACGAATCCTGAACTGGCTGGTGTCGGCCTGACCGAAGATCAAGCGAAGGAAAAGGGGATCGATTATCGCGTCGGGAAGTTTCCGTTCCGCGCCAACAGCCGCGCGCTCTGTAATGAAGACGTCGATGGAATGGTCAAGTTCGTAGCGGATGCGAAAACGGACCGCATTCTCGGGGCGCACATTTTGCAACACGCCGCTTCTGAATTAATCGCGGAAGCAGTTTCCGTGATCGAATTTGGCGGAAGTTCGGAAGATCTCGGCCGCACCTGCCATTCGCATCCAACCTTGAGCGAAGCGGTAAGAGAAGCCGCGCTTAACGTGGAGAAGCGCGCTCTGCACATCATGAACCGGTGACCTGTTACAACGGCATGATTTGAGAACTATTTCATGATCGAGGCTTCGCGTCGCTGAATCACGAACAGCGTCACGAGCGCCGCTACGGCGCAGATGGTTGCGCCAAAACTAAGTGCAAAGGGCGTACCTAACCAGTGGGCGAGCGCGCCGGCTTCAAGACTACCGAGCGGAATCATGGCGCCGAACACGAGCGACCA
Source organism: Verrucomicrobiota bacterium (assembly GCA_005887855.1). Next base: position 2,092 of record VBQB01000031.1, read on the forward strand.
TACGCCCATGACGCGGCCGCGCATTTCATCCGGCACGATCGTTTGCAGCACGGTGTTGGACGTGGAGAAAAACAGGAGCATGCCAAACCCTGCAACGAGGAGAAATACAAGTGCGAGATAGAAATTTCGGCTCAGCGAAAACGCGAACAACGCAATCGAGAACAACCAGACGCCGCCGAGCGCAAGTCTTCGCGGTGTGAACAGATGTCCGTACGTCGCCACGACGAGCGCTGCGATAAATGCGCCGGTTCCGCTCGCCGACATCAACATACCGTAACCATTTGCGCCGCGACCAAGCACATCGCGTGCGAAGGCTGGCATCAACACGGCGTACGACCAGCCAAAGACGCCCACTGCGAGAAATAGCAGCAGAACCGTGCGCACGCGCTGGTGTTTGATTGAATAGACGATGCCGTTCCAGGCATGCTCACCGGCAGAAACAGCGTGTGCCGGCCGCTCAGACGGAGGCAGACGCATCATCAACAAACCGGCGATTACGGCGATAAAGGTCATGCCGTTCAGCAAGAAACACGTCGCCACACCGACCGCGCCGATCATCAGACCAGCAACCGACGGGCCGACGATGCGCGCGCCGTTCACAATCGAGCTGTTGAGCGAGATGGCATTCAGCAAATCTTCGCGGCTTGCCATTTCGACGGTAAACGCCTGGCGCGCGGGCATGTCGAAGCCCATCGCTACGCCATTGAGCGCAGCGATAATAATAATGAACAATGGTGTCGCGAACCCGGACCAGGCGCCCGTTGCCAGCAAAAAAGCGCAAATCATTTGTGCGGTTTGCGTCGCGACGATGATCGAGCGTTTCGGATAAAGATCGGCCAGCGATCCGCCCCAGATCGAGAACAGCATCATCGGCGCGGACCCGACGGCGGCGACGGTACCGAGGAGCAACTTCGAGTTCGTGATCTGATAAACGAACCAGCTCATCGCGGTCTGTTGCATCCATGTGCCAATGAGTGAGACGAGCTGTCCCCAGAAAAAGAGGCGATAATTGCGGTGCCGCAGGGCTCGGAACGTGTGTCGCCAGGTGATTCCGCCCACCGGCATGCGGCGCAGCCGCCCGCTGATATCTTCCGGGACGCGTGCTGTTTCAGTGGCTGCCATGTGCGAGCGCTGGACAGTTCACTTGTTTGCGAAGGCGTTCAACCTTCGCCACGACCCAGATCAGCTACGTGCTCTAGCGTCTGCGCTTTCTCGTGCGGGCAGCTTTCTTGGCCGCAGCGGAGCGCGTTCGCGCAGGCCGTCGCCGTGCCGCGGAACGCGCTTGTCGCGAAAGCGCCTTGCGCGATGCAGAGGAACGCTTTTCCCGTTTCAGGGCGCCTTTGGTCGCGCGCGATCGCGTCCGCGAAGGTTTTTTACGTCGGGCGCCAGCGCGCTTGATGTCGCGCTTGGCTTGCTTTCGCGTTCGAGCAGACGCCTTCCCTCGCTTTGGTGGCGGCAGCTTCACGCCGGCCCGTCGCGCTTTCGACAAACCGATGGCGATCGCTTGTTCGGGTGAGCGAGCGCCGTGCTCGCCTTCCCTAATGTGCTCTATCTCTTCGCGCACAAATTCGCCAGCCTGGGTGGAAGGCGCTTTGCCCTCGCGTTCGTCCTCACGCGCCCGTTCAATTGGTTCTTCTTCTGGCATACAAAGTAGTTTCGCCGGGAAATGCCTGATTGGATGTAACGAAAATCAGCTCGGCAGATGGAGATCTACAGAAGAATCCAGCGGCCCATGCTAAATTCGAAATTATGGAGAGCACCGCCGCGATCCTTTTACGCAAACGAAAGTTTAGCGACACGAGCCTGATCGTGTCGTGGTGCACCGATTCGCTGGGCTGCATACAAACCGTGGCAAAGGGAGCGCGCCGTGCAAAAAGTCCGTTTGCCGGGAAGTTAGATCTGTTCTTCGAAGCGGAAATTCAGATCGCCCGAAGCCGTCGGTCCGATTTGCACACGCTTACGGAAGTGGTTCTAAGAAATCCATTCGGCGGAATCCGCACGAACTATTTGCGCACACAGGTTGCAGCTTATTTTGTCGAGTTAATAGAGATTTGCACAGAGCGGGATCATCGCGAACCGGAATTGTTTGCCCTGTTGCGGCGCGCGTTCACATACCTTGACGCAAATGACCCGAACCTGCGCGCAGTGACGCATTTCGAAACCGAACTCGCACGTATCACGGGCGTGCACGATGCCAAAATACTTAAAAGCAATCCCGCCTTTGCGCTGGGCAATCTGTTCGGGAAGTTACCGTTAACGCGTACGCCACTATTGAAGACGCTTGCGTCGCTGCGGTTAGTGGGCCGAAACTCTGTCGAGCCGACAAAATGAATTCCAAGGCTTGGCGAAGCGTCGCTTCGGCAGCGACACGCTTAAGAACAAAAGAATACTTCCGATGAAACACATGATTCGATTTAGCTGGCTCACCCTGGTTTTCGCAGCGCTCATCCCGAACGCGGTCGCGAACGAGACCTTCAAATTCGACGTATCGCATTCGACGATTGGATTTCGCGTCCACCAATTCCTCGGGACGACGACCGGTAAGTTCAGCCGGTTTTCCGGCAACATCGATATCAATCGCGCGCATCCGGAACACTCGTCAGTCTCAGCCAGAATTCAGGTGAGCAGTATCGACACCGGAATCAAGGAGCGGGACGATCACTTGCGCAGCGCGGAATTTTTCAACGTGACCAAATACCTCGAGATCACGTTCAAGAGTCGCAGTGTGAAACAAACCGGCCCGCAAAGCGGCGACATCCTTGGCGATCTCATCATGCACGGCGTAACAAAGCCGATCACGTTGCATGTGAAATTGCTGAGTCCGATGCGCGATGAAGCCTCCATGCAACGCTCGCGGTGGGAGGTCACGACCGATTCGCTCAAGCGTCGCGATTTTGGGTTGATGTTTGGTAGCGCGACCGAGGCTGTTTCAGGTATTGGTCAGGAAGTGGCAATCAGAATCGAAATCGAAGCTGTGCGATCGTGAAAAACCTTGAAACAGCGGCTTCTGTGCTCGCATGGGTTGGAACCGCTTGGCGGAGGGTCTGCTTTTGGTGGATGCACCGCTTATCGTCGCGGCAGGAAACGATGCTCAAAGAACTGTACGAAATGACTGCGCACATTGAGCAACTTTCGCGCACTGAGCACGATCTGATTCGAGAAATGCATCCGAATGTGAGCGCGATCAAAGAACATGTGGAAAACGTTGACGCTGTGGCACCTGGTGATTCGAATGCGACGTGATCGACGGCTTGATTTGTCGCGACTCGACGTGAAAATCGACATTCTCTGCTAAGAGCGATTGGCGGCTCATGGAAATTATTCCCCTCGGAGATTCTGCCCTCATCTTGCGCGTCGGTGATCAACTCGAAGATGTGGCCGAGGAAACCTTAAACGAAATCCTGGAAGTGCGTGACCGACTCGAGGAGGCGCACATTCCCGGTGTAATCGAACTCGCGCCCGCTTATATTACTGTCGCGATTTTCTTTGATCCGCTCAGCGTGATCAACGATGGGGCTGAACCCGATCGTGTAATTGAATTGCTCATCCAGAAAATTCGCGAGTCACTCCCGCCTGGTGAACGTAAGCGACGCAAGAAAGCGGCGACACGCACGGTTGAGATTCCCGTTTGTTATGATCCGGAGTTCGCTCTCGATCTCGAGCACGTTGCGCGGCATGCACACATTTCTCCTGGTGAACTTGTCGAACTTCACAGCACGGCTGACTACCGCGTTCACTGCCTCGGATTCACCCCCGGTTTTCCATATCTTGCCGGCCTTCCGAAGAAATTGGCGACACCGCGTCGCGCCATACCACGAAAGGAAATTCCCGGCGGCTCCGTTGCGATTGGCGGCGCGCAAGCGGGGATTTATCCAGTGCGGTCACCGGGTGGTTGGAACGTAATCGGTCGCACACCGTTGCGATTGTTCGATTCGGAAAAGGAACCTCCAGCGGTTTTGCGGGTCGGCGATCGCGTGCGTTTTCGAGCAATCACGCGCGACGAATTCGAAGCGTTGAAGCAATGCAACTAAATGTCACTGGTGCCGGTTTCCTAACGACTATCCAGGATTTTGGCCGGGTCGGGTTTCGTCAATTCGGCGTTTCGAGCGGTGGCGCGCTCGATCGTCATGCGCTGCGAATCGCTAATTTGCTGGCTGGAAATGAAGAAAACACCGCCGGACTGGAAATCACACACGGAAACGTTCGGGTGCGCTTCAATGATGAGCGTATCATTTGCTGGTGCGGCGGCGATTACGATGTCCAGATTGGAACGCGTTTGATTCCCGCCGGACATTCGACATTGGTTTCAGCGTCAGACGACTTATCGATCTCTGGTCCCAGGCACGGGTGCCGTGGCTGGCTCGCAATATCCGGTGGTATTAATGTTGCAACTGTTCTCGACAGTCGCTCGACCGATTTGCGAGGAAATTTTGGCGGACTGGACGGTCGCGCCTTGCGCGATGGCGACATTGTTCCGCTCAGCGAAAATTCCGAGCGCACAAACGTTTGGATCGATAACCTGCGCATGGAACGAATCGCGCAATGGAGCGCGCCTCAGACGTGACGGTTTACGAGTGAAGCATTCGCCGTCTCAACCGATTCCGACCGGATGGGCGTGCGCTTCGACGGTCCTGAACTACATCGAAATGACGATATCGATCTTGTCTCGGAAGCGGTCGCGCCCGGCACCATTCAAATCCCGCCGAGCGGCCGGCCGATTTTGCTTTTGGGAGATTGCCAAACGATCGGCGGTTATCCAAAGATCGCGCACGTGATCACGGTTGATCTCAGCATTGCAGCGCAACTTCGCGCCGGCGGCCACGTGCGTTTTTCGGAAGTTTTGATCGCGAATGCACACCGGCTTTTACTGGAACGCAAGAGCGAGCTCGAACGCTTTCGTGTTGGACTCAGTCTTCGTGACTCATGAATTTGTGTGTCGATCTTAACGCCGATTTGGGCGAAGGCGCTGGGCATGATGCCGAGCTGCTGGAACTCGTTTCGTCCGCGAGCATTGCCTGCGGTTTTCACGCCGGCGACTCGGACACAATGCGTGAGGCGGTTTCAGCAGCGTGCGATCACGGCGTCTCCGTTGGTGCGCATCCGAGCCTTTTCGATCGCGAGAATTTCGGTCGCAAAGAATTGGCGGTCATGCCTGATGAGGTATTTAACGCAGTGACCTATCAACTCGGCGTTTTCCAAGCGATCGCCGAGACGCTCGGTGTCCGTCCGAATCACGTGAAACCGCATGGTGCGCTCTATAACATGGCGGTACGTGACGAAAAACTTGCAGACGTGATAACACGCGCCATTCTGGCCGTCGATTCATCCTTGATTTTATTCGCGTCGGGCAAGAGTGCACTCGCGCGAGCTGGCGAAGCGGCGAAGTTGCACGTCGCACCCGAAGTTTTCGCCGATCGAAATTATCTAAGCGACGGCTCACTCGTTCCGCGTACGCGACCGGATGCCTTGCTGCATGATCCTCGGGAAGCCGGGGTGCGTGTTCTTCGAATGCTGCGTGAAGGGAAAGTTCGCGCTGTCGATGGAAAAGATGTCGATGTCCGCGTCGAGACGATTTGCGTGCACGGCGATACACCCGGAGCGGTGGAATTTGCGCAGGCGTTGCGTTCGCGCCTCGCGGCCGAAGGAGTCGTGATTCGCGCTCCGAAATTTTCCGAATGAGCGGGAAGACCGACAATCAAAAATTAATCCGCGCTCTTGGGCCGGTGGACGCAACGATGATCGTGATGGGGTCGATGATCGGGTCGGGCATTTTCATTACCTCGGCGGAATCCTCGAGATTAAGCGGCGCGCCAGGATGGTTGTTGCTCGCGTGGGCCGTCGCTGGTTTGTTAACGATTACTGGCGCACTCTGTTGCTCGGAGCTCGCGACCATGATGCCGCGCGCCGGCGGCGTTTACGTTTTTTTACGCGAAGCATACGGACCGTCCATCGGGTTTTTGTACGGCTGGACTTTGTTTCTGGTGATTCAAACTGGGACCATCGCTGCGGTCGCGATTGCGTTCGCAAAATTTCTCGGCGTTTTTGTCGCTGCGGTTTCACCGGACAATTATTTGATCGCGCCAATTTCGTTAGGCAGCTACGCCATTAGCTTGTCGATAGAGCAATTGGTTGCGATTGCCTTGATCGCGTTGCTGACATGGACGAACACGCGCGGACTGGAAGTCGGGAAAATTATCCAAAACACCTTCACGTTTGCAAAGACGGCTGCGCTTGCCGCTGTGGTCGTCATTGGCTTGTCGTTAGGCTGGCACGCCAACTCAGCTGCGCTGACATCGACATGGTGGGATTCGTGGGCGAACGGCTGGAGCCCGCAAATTGCGCAACCCGGATTCACGTTCGTCGGTGGACTCGCACTCATCTTGCTATTCGGAAAATCGATGGTCGGCCCGCTTTTCGCGCAGACGGCGTGGACGAATGTGACTTTCATCGGCAGCGAAGTACGCGACCCGGGAAAGAATCTTGTGCGCGCGCTCCTGTTCGGATGCGGCAGCGTGGTCATTCTTTATTTGCTGGCCAATGTTGCCTATCTCGCCGTGTTGCCATTTTCAGAAATTCAGCACGCGCCGCAAAATCGCGTGGCGGTGGCGATGATGAACGCCGTCTTCGGTCATCCCGGCGCGATGTGCATGGCGGCGGCGATCATGATTTCCACTTTCGGTTGCGATAATGGTCTGATTCTTTCCGGCGCCCGCGTTTACTATGCGATGGCACGCGACCGCCTGTTCTTCGAAAAAGTCGGGACGATCAATCGCAATCATGTTCCCGCAGCAGCTTTGCTGGCGCAGGGAATCTGGACCGCATTCTTAACGCTGCCGCGAACTATAACAACGAACGCTGCGACACATGAGGTGACTTACGGAAACGTTTACAACCAACTGCTCGAATACATCATCTCCGCCGATTTGCTTTTTTATCTGCTGATGGTTGTTGCGTTGATCATTTTGCGACGAAAAGCACCCGCGGCCGAGCGTCCCTATCGCACCTGGGGTTATCCGATTGTGCCGACTATTTCGATCTTGCTTGCGGGCCTATTGATTCTCGATCTTGCCTGGCTCGCGCCAACTACTTCCGGAATCGGAATTTTAATCGTGCTCACCGGCGTGCCGGTTTATTTTTTATGGCGCAAAGCCGCGCCGAGTGAATGAATCCGTTTTAGGTCCCGGGCGCGAACCTTTTATATGCCAGCAAGATCAAAGAAACAGCAAATGGCCGCGGGCGCAGCGCTCGCCGCGAAGCGGGGAAAACGGTCGAAGTCGTCGCTCAAAGGACCATCCAGATCGATGGCGAAATCAATGAGCCAGAAAGAACTGCGCAAGATGGCCAAGACCAAGCGTAAGGGAAAGCCGACAAGCAAGCGTAAGAAGCGTTAACGCGAGCGCGTGCAACCGAGTTCACTGAGTTCTGGCTGCCGTACGTTTCAGGCGATAACCGTCAGCCATTGCGCCATAACCAGCGGAATATTCGACGAGACCGACGCCTTTTTTCCAGACGACCTTCCTGAAGTGCCCCGAGCTGTGGCTGGCCAGATAAGTGCATTGGTCGCCCTTCAATTCGATCGTCGTCCTCCACGGGCCCTCTTGGTGAGTGAATTTACCGCTGGTAATTCCGTAAATTTCGTCCGGCTGGAATTCGGGCGGCTTGTCCAATTCCGAAATT
>VBQB01000032.1 GCA_005887855.1 Verrucomicrobiota bacterium
TGGCCAGACTTACCAGGGCCGTGTCGTTTCGGTGAAAGAATTTGGCGCATTTGTGGAGGTTTTTCCTGGCAGAGACGGGCTCGTGCATATTTCGGAACTCGCGGATTTCCGGGTGAAACGAACGGAGGACATCGCCAAAGTTGGCGACATGATTTGGGTCAAGTGCATCGGGATCGATGACAAGGGTCGCGTAAAGCTTTCGCGTAAAGCGGCGCTCAAAGAACGCGCCGAGGCCGAGACTGGTCAGCCGACGCCGGAGCCGGCCGAAACACACTGATTCTTCTATTTGTCATTCGCAGTGAAGTGAAGAATTTCACTTTGTCGCGAAAGCTGCGGTTCGACAGCTGAAGCACACGGAATGATTACGCCCACTCGACTTTCCTACGGCGTGCTCGCCCTCACAATCGCACTCGCCGGATTGTTGCACCTTGGAACACCGCTGCTGGTCGTCTTGTTCTCCTACTTCGCATTGCGTCAACTGTTCTATCTCACCAAAAGAAGGTGGCTCGCGCTGATTTTGTTCATTGTTGTTGTCGCAGGGATCGCCGCCGCCGCGGTGTATTTTACGCGTGCCGTCCTGGTCGCGTTGCCCGACGTGGCTGACACTTCAATTCCCTCCGCTAGTGCCTGGGCGCAGCGGCGTCAGATTGAATTGCCTTTTACCGATTTCGAGAGCCTGCGCGCGTTAGTGATCGACACCCTCAAGCAAGAAGCCCACTACCTGCGAAACGTCGCGCATTTTGCCAGGAGCACTACGACCCTGTTGGTTTTTAGTGTCATCGGAATTGTCGCAGCGGTGAGTTTGTTTTTTAAAAGTGGTCTGGATCCTTATCGGAATACGCACTCGGTGAAGAACAATCTCTATTCCATTTGCTCCAATGAGGTCTCGACGCGCTTCCGCGATTTCTATCGCAGTTTCGCCACCGTCATAGGCGCGCAGATCACGATTTCGCTGATCAATACAATGTTAACGGCGATATTCGTTCTCGCCGTTCGTCTGCCGTACGGGCCCCTCGTTGTCGCGGTCACATTTCTCTGCGGGCTCGTCCCCATCGTCGGCAACCTGGTGAGTAATACCGTCATTGTTTTCATTGCGTTGACGGTTTCCTTGAAGCTGGCGATCGGTGCTCTCGTGTTTCTGGTTGTAATCCATAAACTCGAATATTTTTTAAACAGCAAAATCATCGGCGACCGGATTCGGAACCCGGTTTGGCTGACGTTGATCGCGCTCATCATTGGCGAAAGACTCATGGGTATACCCGGACTGATCCTCGCGCCGGTCGTACTAAACTACGTCCGAGTTGATATGTTGAAGATTGAAGTCCCGTTGCCGAAAAGCTCGGAATAACAGTTGGCGTTGCATTTTGGAGCGCGCATGTCCCGCGTGCTGGTAGCGGTGTCTCACCGCAACCATCTTGTCCTGGCGGTGTTACTTGCATCGCCACGATCGCAAGCTCACACTTCACTGCAGTGCGTCTAACTCATGAAGTTCGCGATGACGTGAGGTCGTCGCCAGCACGCGAGACGCGTGCGCTACCCACATCATGAAGGCTGGTTTCTTGGAGAAATTAATCGAGCGGCTCGGCCGTATCGGGCCGGAAGAGGTGCAGAATTATTTTTTGCGCCTGGCGCAGGAGAAAGGCTTTCTGGAAACGGTTTTCAACGCCATCCAGGAAGGAATCATCGTGACCGATTCGAAAGGGCGCATCACCTACCTCAACGATGCCGCCTGCGAATTGTTTGGGCTCGAAGCCGACGATGCTATCGGCAAACGGCTCGACGAACGCGTGCGCGGTCTCGATTGGGATTCACTAACGCAAAGCGGGGGACCGACCACTCGCGACATGGAAATCTTTTATCCAGCGAATCGCTTCATCAATTTTTACATCGTGCCGTTGATGATCGAACACCGCGAGACCGGTGCTCTAGCCGGAGTCGCTGACTCCGGACATCGAAGCCAAGCGAGAGTTAACGGAACAACGGCCGGGGTCACCGACCCCAGCTACAGCGAGCAGGTTGGTCATGCCATGATCCTGCGCGACATCACTGAGAGCCGGCGCTCAGCGCAGCAAACGATCGAATCCGAGCGATTAAATGCGCTAACACTGCTAGCGGCCGGCGTGGCGCACGAGATTGGCAATCCGCTCAACTCGCTTCATATCCATTTGCAATTGATGGAGCGCAAAGTTCGCGAGCTCAATGACAATGCGAAGGAAGAACTTCAAGAATCGATCGACATTTCGCGCTCCGAGATCAATCGGCTCGATTCGATCGTCACGCAATTCCTGCGCGCAATCCGGCCCTCGAGGCCGGAGCTACATCCGGAAAACGTAAATGCGATTGTCGAGGAGGCGGTCCGTTTTTTCACGCCCGAAATTCGGGACCGCGACGTTGTGGTCGAACAAGAACTCCGCTCCGACCTGCCGTTGCTCCAAATTGATCGCGGTCAGATGAAGCAGGCTTTTTACAACGTGATTAAGAACAGTCTCGAAGCCATGAAGCGCCGCGGCATTCTGCGCATTCGCAGCGACATGGACGATACGCATGTCCTCATCCGTTTCATCGACACCGGTGGTGGCATGTCAGCCGCAAATTTGAGCCGTGTTTTCGAACCTTACTTCACAACCAAGCCGTCTGGCACAGGTCTTGGGCTGTTGATTGTTCGCCGCATTGTGCGCGGACACGGTGGCGAACTTTCCATCGAAAGCAGCGAAGGCAAAGGTCTTACGTTAACGATCCGATTGCCTTACATCGACAAGCGCGTGCGTATGCTGGAAGCAGGCGATTCGCAAAAAGAATGACCGCACGTGCGGTCGCCGACCGCGCACCCGCCAAATCGGACTCTTACCGTGATCCCTTCGCTCCATCTTCATCCGCTTTCCGCTGTAATTGCAGTAACGTTTTCCTTGGTTTTGCTGGGCAGTGCAAATTCATTCGGCTTCGGCTGACATTTGTTGCGATTGTTTAGAAGATCGAGCGCAAGAGGCCCCCATCGACGCGTAGGGCTGCGCCGTTGGTTGCCAATGAGAGAGGACTGGCAACGAACGTCACGAGCGCGGCAACTTCATCTATCGTGGCGAAGCGCTGCAAAAGCGAGCTCGGACGTGTTGCGCGAAAGAATTCCTTCTCTATCTCGTCGGGCGCGACATTTTTCGTTGTTGCCATGTCGGAGATGAATTTCTCAACGCCTTCCGAGCGGGTCGGGCCAGCAAGCACCGAATTCACCGTGACATCAGTACCCGCCGTCGTTTCCGCCAACCCCCGCGCGAGCGCGATCTGCATCGTCTTTGTGACACCGTAATGAATCATCTCGACTGGGATGTTCGCGGCGGATTCGCTGGAAATGAAAATAATGCGTCCCCAATTGGCCGCTTTCATCCGCGGTAGGTAATGGCGCGACAGGCGGACGCCGCTCATAAAGTTTGTCTCGATAATCGTGTGCCAATCGTTGTCGGTGATTTGCTCGAACGGCTTCGGCTCGTAAACACCGAGGTTGTTGACAAGAACATCGATCGTGGGCACGGCCTGGATGCATCTTGAGGCCCCGTCCGGCGTTGCAAGATCGGCGGCGATGCCGCTGATTTTTACGTCGCGGATTTCGCGCCGGACATTTTCAATGGCCTCATCAACTCGCTCCTGAGTGCGACCAGTGATCACGACTGACGCGCCTTCTCGCGCCAGGGCGCGGGCAATCGCGAATCCAATTCCGGCCGTCGAACCGGTGACCAACGCTGTCTTCGCCTTCAATTGTAGATCCATATTGCTGTTCCTTTCTTCAGTTCGTTTCCTTTTGTAGTGTCCCCGAATTTCTCCTGCGCAGGTGATCGATAAAAGCGGTCACATGTCCGGCTCGATTGCCTAGCGAATCACTGCGCAGAGCGAAAACGCCCTATCTAGGCGATCGGCCCGATCACTCCAACTGCGCCCACGCTAGCCCCAATTCGAGCTGAAATCAGGATGGGTGTCGACGCGATTCGGGCCAGAATGGAATCAGTTCCGCGGTTTTATCGCCAGCCTGATAGCGCCGATTCAACTCAACCTCGATCGCCTTGATCTCATCTTGCTGCGGAAGCGCTTGACCGTGATAGATGTATTCCGGTACACCATGACGACTCTGGGCTAGCGGAGTCATTCCGTAGAGGTCGAGGCGGCGCTGCTGCAATTGTGCCGTGGTCCAGTTCGCGTACATCCCGCTCCGATAGCCCCATACTTCGGCCGTGGTAGAATAACGGCTATATGGATAACCGGTCGTTACGGCCGATGGTGGAGGCTGTGCCGCGCAGCCGACGAGGCCAGCGGCAAATATTAGTGCCAATAATTGTCTAATTTTCATGTCTTAAGCTCGATCGCGCCTGTTTCGTTGCCATTGCGCGTCGGTGGGATTTTGCGGTGACACCTAAGAGTTGATGCTCGCTCCCTCTTTCGAGGTAGAAGCGTGCGCAATTCGCACCTAGGGCTTAAAACGGTGCATGCGCAGGCAAATTTTCTTCAATGCCTGTGATCAAATCTGGAATGCCGATCGGCTTGGCGAGAAATGGATGTCCCTGGATCCGCAAGCCCGATGTTGTTTCGGCTTTCGTCACAAGAGCCGTCAGAAAGACAATCGGTGTTCTACGCAACGCCGGGGTCGGATTGAATCCGTGCAGCGACTTCGCCGCCATCCGTTTCCGGCATCGCAATATCCAGCAGGATAAGGTCGGGTTTAAGACTCTGGGCTGTTTGATGGGCCTTGGTCGCATCGTTCTCTTCGCAGACGAAGTAGCGACCCGTCCTCTCCAACGCGAGCTTGGCAGAGTGGGTGAAATCGCTGTTGTTATCGATGATCAAGATGCACGGCTTTTCTTTAAGCGTTTCCAAGACCTGCGGGAAAAAGTTTGCTTCAATCATTCTGCTCATAATGTCTTTTTCATGCCGATGTAATATTTGCGCTGAATCACTGTTTAAACGTTGTATGGTGCGTGCTTTTCCTAAGCCTCGACCGGAAGCGCGATTGCAACCGGCCGCTCCTTTTGGCTGAGCGCGCGGCGTAATTTCGAGAGCGCGATGTTCTGCAATTGACGGATCCGCTCACGCGTGACACCCAACTTCTCGCCGACTTCTTCGAGCGTCTTCCGCTTTCCGCCATTGAAACCAAAACGCTGGGAAATGATTTTCTTCTCCCGATCGTCGAGTACTTCGAGCAAGCCGCCGACCTCGTCGTGCAGGTCTTTGTCGCGCAGTAATTCAAACGGCGTTCGCGCTTCTTCGTCTCCGACACCTTCGCCAAACGCCGTCGAATCATCGTCACCAATTGGCGCGTCAAGTGAAGCGGGACGAATCGAAGCGGTCTTTAATTGCGAAATTTTTTCGCTAGCAATGCCGATCTCTTCGCCAAGCTCGTCATCGGTTGGCTCGCGGCCGAGCTCCTCGCTCATCTGTAGCGCAACGCGGCGTATCTTCGAAATCTTGTCGCCGAGATGGACAGGCAATCGGATTGTTTTGCTCTGATTGGAAAGAGCGCGCTTAATGGATTGTCTGATCCACCACGCTGCATAAGTGCTGAGCTTTGCGCGCTTCGATGGATCGAACCTCTCGACTGCCTTCATTAATCCGATGTTTCCTTCGGAGATGACGTCGAGAAGCGGCAAACCGAGATTTGCATAGTCTTGTGCGATCGTTACAACGAGACGTAATTCGAACTGATCATGAGCGCGCGCGCATTGCGATCGCCGTTTTTGATCTTCGCTGCGAGCTCGATCTCCTGTTGCGGCGTCAAGAGGGGGATTCGCCCGATCTCACGCAGATAAAACTTGATTGCAGTATCGTTAGTTTTAGCAGTCATATGGCTTTAATGAAGTAGGTTGTTAAACGCACAAAGATATCTGCCATCTCCAATCTGCCGCTAATGGGCAATCGTAGGATTTTGCAATGCCACTTAAGAACTGATGGCCGCTCCCTCTTTTGAGATAGCGCCTCATCAAGACTGCGCCGGATGTGGGTTCGGTTGGGAGAGGTCAGAACCGAATGACTTGCTTTCGGCCCGCGGGTCCCTCCAGGACGGCTTGGTAAGCACGCGGCCCTTGCTCGATAGCAATACTATCTAACTCAGGTGGCGTCAGGACGCCGGCGTTCACCAGTGGGACGATTTCTCGCAGGACACCCGCGCTCTCGGAGAAGGAAAGCTTCAAGGTGTCAACGCCAACCAGTCGTGCTTCACGGTGATAAAAGTCTACCAAACTGAACGAAACTCTCGCCTGGATGGATGCGATTACTACGTGACGACCGCGATGAGCCAGACATTGGTTGACCGACTCAAAGGATGATCCTCCCACCATATCAAGAATGAGGTCCGCTCCCTTGCCTTGCGTAACTTCAAGAAGACCTTGAGGTAGGGGTTCCTTCTCTAGGACAAGCCAATCATCGGAAGGGATGCCAGCGGTCCTAGTGCGGCCGGACTCGTTTCTGAGAACGCCGATGACTCTTTTAGCGCCGATATGCTTCGCGATCTTCACCGCAGCAGATCCGACCGCGCCGGTCGCTCCGAGCACTAGAACAATATCACCGGGGGACACGCGACCCGCTGTGACGATCGCGCTCCATGCAGTCAGATACCCTAGGCCTAAAGCAGCAGCCTGCTCAAAACTGAGCTGTTTGGGTTTCTCAACCAGGGCCTCGACCGGCACGGATACAAACTCTGCATGTGAACCATTCCGCCCAAACCCCAGGTTTCCACCGGTTCCAAAGACTTCTTTGCTCTTCCATGTCGCTGGACCTTCAACGACGATGCCGGCGAAATCCCTTCCTGGCACTCGAGGAGCCTTCGTCTCTAAAATCTTTCCGAGCACGCTTTTGGGGTCGCTTGGGTTGATTGCGGCGGCGCGTACCCGAACCAAG
>VBQB01000033.1 GCA_005887855.1 Verrucomicrobiota bacterium
CGCCCCAGCCATTGGACTCGACCGAGGGAAGCCGCAAACGCCACCGTCGCGAGATAGGTCAGAAAGCCCGCGACAAAAAGTAGAAGATCAAACGTGTCGCCTAGCGAATGGAGCGCCTGGGGTACCTCCCCTGCGTGTTCCTTAGCGAAGAACACTCCGAACGCATAGGTATTCCAGATGAGATACAGCGGGCCGCTGAGCATGATCGTCGCAACCGCAATCGCTGCAAAGTACGCTACTCCGACGGCCTGATAGACTCCTGGGACGCGAAGGGCGCGCACGCCGACGACAACGAAACTAAGAAACGGGACGATGCAGAGAAAGACGTAGCTCACACGGCGGACTGTATTCATTGGGATCTTCTTGTTAATTGAGGCGAAAGCACGGTCATGGTGTTATGCGCCTAACGACCAAGCTCAGGGACAGCCGCTGAGCCTGACTCCAAAATGCAACGGTGGCAATCGAATTTCATAAATCGCTCCACTGCCCGGCGCGGCGGCTGTTGCCTGCAACGCCTTAGGCGTATCGCTCATTTGGAATCGGGTCGCTCACTGAGCATCAAAAGTGTCATGCCTTCCGGCCCAGGCACAATCTTGCGCTTCGTGGTCGCCCCAACACGAATCAGGACGCCGCGCTTCATCGGATAGCTCTGACCTTCTGCGAAAAAAGTGCCACTCCCCTCAAGAGGAATATAAAGCTCCTCCTCGTTATCGACGGTATGGTCGTGCTCCGGGTAATGCTCCCAAATGGGGTGGCATCCTGATGGCGTTCATCCCAATCTTCGAGAGACCGAGACTTTTGCCTGCAAAGAAAAAATCCTGACCCTTCTGAAAAGGACCAGCGTAACGTTCCATCTCGTCGAGAGTTTTGATTGTAATGTCTGGCATAAATTGATGCTTGGTTTGGATTACACGCTCTAGCGCCTGGTTAGGCGAGGTTGGTTTCAGCCTTTCGCGCATTTCTTCACGGTCTCCCAGGTTCGGGTCGTTACCTCAGACCCAAAAGCTTTTTCAATCAGACCCATGAATACGGGCCCACGCGGACTAGGTACATATGCGCTGAAAACCTCACCAGCTTGGGACTCCAAAATACGTGCTCCATCTAATTCGATCGGAATTGATACCTTGGGCTTTCGCGGCTCCCGCAGAAACGTGACGACCCGCTTCGCTCCTTCAGGCAACGAGTGCTTCTCGTAAGGATCGGTCTCGATCATGGCCCTCAAATCGGAAATTGAACGCACAATCGTGTAGAACTTACGTCCGAGGTCCTTCGACATCGCTTCCTCTGCTCGGCGCTCCACGGAGGAAGCATTACCCTTCGCATTGAACACGACATTCCCGCTTGAGAGGAGCGTCTTCACCTCGGTGAACCCGGCAGACTCGAAGCATCTCTTCAGCTCCGGCATCTTCAGATTCATCGGACTGATACCGCGGAGGAATGCGACATATCGAGTCATAAAACCAATTTTTTGCTCTGAGAGCCGTTGGCTGCAGCGATTGGTTAGGCCGTCTGCAGCGACTTGCACATTATATCACCGGGCCGCTGTTGCCAAACGCACGGGCCGAGTATTGTCCAGCCAAGGCGTGAATACCATGCCTGTTTGTCGAGCGTGAACAAATACAGGGTGTGTATCGCTCGCGACCGCGCCCCGTCCTCGACGGCGGCGCATAGTGCGGCACCAATACCCTGACGACGAAAATGTGAGCCTACAAATACTCCGCCGAGCCAAGGAGTCAGATCTTCGCGGCCCTCAAGATCGTGCACGCGAAGGGCGGCGGTTCCGAGAAGTTGTCCATTCGCATGCGCAACCCATGCAATAGGCAACTTATCTCGATTCATGTGCGTCTTCAGTTTTTTGATTCGAGCCTCAGGGGTTTCTTCGCCAAGAATTGAGTCCCACTGTTCGAACAGCCACTGCGCCAGTTGCGGGATGTATTCGGGGTGCTCAATCAGGTAGCTAATCTGAACTCCGCGCATACTAATTCAATGTTCGGCCGAACTAAGATTAGACTGCATTATGCGACCTATTTCACATATAGACTGCATTTTCTTGGTTATGGCCCAACATGGGCGGGAAGTGCGGAAAATTCATCGACGTGCAGTGGCGATAAGGCCGCCAGAATAGGCGCTTGCCAAACGAGGGACAATGAATTTCGGGCGCTTTGAGTTTGTCCGACATGGTGGAGGAAGTCCATACGAATCCGTTGTAGGTCCGGCGCTGTGCACCGTGCAGAACGCGCCCCACAGGGGCGCGGCTACAGCATTTTATTGAGGTGGGTTGCAGAAATTTCTTGCGTAAGACGCGCCGAGGTCACAAACTCGGAGCCAATGAGCAGGTTCGCGCGCTCAACCAATTCCGGGCGCGCAATTATCGCGATTTGCGTTTCTGCGGCATTTCTTTGGGCACTCGCGCTGAGTGCTTCACCGCAATTGCACCAGCGCGTCCACAAGGATGCGAACCGTGTCGAGCACAGTTGCGCGGTTACGATGATCGCATCGGGCAGCTATGATCATGCACATGTGCCGTTGGTTAGCGCGCCGGTTCCCGCGATTCACTTTTCCAAAATTCCGGCGTTGACTCCGCAGTGGGTCGAATCGCCGTTTCTTGGCGCATGCATTTTCGAGCATGCGCCGCCCGCGCGCGGTTAGAATTGTAGGGCGTCTGTGCCAGACGCCGCCTAACCGAAATCGGCGTTTCACAGAAACGCCCTACAAACCTGCGCCGCTTTCACATGTCTTCGCGTCAATCGCGAAGCCATTAACCAATCACATTTTGAAAAATCTATTTCTTAAAAATCTCAATGAAAAAAGTTTTAACCGCAGCCACCGCCCTGCTTTTCGGGGCGAGCATTGCGATGGCGCAGAACGCCGTCACAGCTGCACCAAGCCCCACACCATCTACTACGGCAGCGCCCGCCACTGCGACGGCTGAGGAAGTCGTCGTCCAAAGTCAGGAACTCGACATTTCGCGTGAACAGATCGTTCCGAGTCTCGGCGCGACGCGTTATACCGTCGGCCCCGACCGTCTCGACTCACAAGCGCAAGGCGAAAACGCGCCGTTTAACCAAACCCTTTTGCGCTTTCCTGGGATAGCGCAGGATTCCTTCGGGCAGCTTCACGTCCGCGGCGAGCACGCCAATTTGCAATACCGCATCGATGACGTGCTTTTGCCGGAAAGCATTCCGGGTTTCGGTCAGGAATTGGAGACGCGTTTTGCCGATAACATTTCGCTCATCACCGGCGCGCTCCCTGCCCAATTCGGCTTTCGCACCACCGGTGTGATCGACATTCATACGAAGAACGGCGCCGTCTTTCAGCAAGGCGAAGCCTCCGTGTATGGCGGAAGTTTCGACACCATGATGCCAAGTTTCGAGTACGGCGGCGTTGTCGGGAAACTCAACTATTACGTCACAGCGAATTACCTGCACGACGGCATCGGCATTGAGAATCCGACCCGGAGCAGCGACCCAATCCACGACGACACAGATCAGTACAAGCTCTTCGGATATTCGTCCTACATCTTTGACCCGACGAGCCGATTGGTGCTGCTCATCAGCGGGAACCACAGCGATTTTCAGATCCCAAATAATCCGGGTCAGACACCTGCGTTTACGGTTAATGGAAGGTCGACATTCGATTCCGCCAAGCTCGACGAGAACCAATCGGAAGATTCTGCCTACGAGATTCTGACCTATCAGAAGAAGGTGGATGACTTCAACTTCCAGGCTTCCGTCTTTAACCGCTACAGCTCAATTCTGTTCCGGCCTGATAACGTTGGCGATCTCATCTTCAACGGCGTCGCGTCGCGTGTTGACCGGGCCATTCTCTCAAACGGTGTGGAGTTCGACGCCAGTTACAAACTGAACGACCAACACACGGTTCGCGGTGGGTTTCTTTTCACCGAACAATATGCCAATGTCGGCACGGCGACGCTTGTTTTCCCCTTCGATGCAGACGGCAATCAAACCAGCGACGTGCCACTGCGGATCGTCGATAACAACGACAAGTACGGTTACTTCTACGGTTTTTATTTGCAGGACGAATGGAAACCGTTCGAGCAGCTCACGATTAATTTCGGTGGCCGGCTCGACTTTGTGAATGCGTTCGTGGACGAAAACCAGCTCAGCCCGCGCATCAACATCGTTTACACGCCATGGACTTCGACGACGCTCCACGCCGGCTACGCACGCTACTTTACCCCGCCGCCGTTAGAGGCTGTTCCAGAGAGTACCATCGCCAAGTTCAGCGGCACGACTAACGAATCCGCCATTACCAAAGATTCTCCCGTGACATCGGAGCGCGCGCATTACTTCGATGCGGGCGTTACGCAAAGAATCATGGAAGGATTCAATGTAGGGCTGGACGGTTTTTACAAAAGCTCACATTCGACGCTTGACGAAGGCCAATTCGGGCAAGCACTTATTCTTTCGTCGTTCAACTATAACCGCGGCGAAATCTACGGTGGCGAATTCACTTCCAGCTACGATAACGGTCCGTTCTCCGCCTATTTGAACGCGGCTTACGAATGGGCGCGCGGGACGAACGTCAGCTCGGCCCAATTTCTATTCGATCCGGATGAGTTCGCCTTCATCAAAAAGAACTGGGGCTTCCTCGACCACGATCAGCGCTTTACCGGTTCCGCTGGGATCTCCTATACGTGGAACGATTGGAAAGCGGCCGTCGACGGTCTTTACGGTAACGGTTTGCGGCGAGGTTTTGCCAACACGCAGAAAAACCATCCTTACGAAACGTTCAACGTTAGTTTGCAGCGCCGGATCAAGATAACGGAGAAGACTGCCGTCAAAATCCGTTTCGATGTCGTCAACATTCTCGACACGATCTACGAATTGCGTGACGGCAGCGGCATCGGCGTGGGCGCGCCGCAGTTCGGCCAGCGCCGCGGCTTTTACGGGACGGTCGCCTACGACTTTTGAAGAGTTTGAACTAATCATGAGTCGGCGTGGGGGAAAACCCATTCGTCTGGGGCAACGCTGCACAGCAGCGCCCGCAGCGGCGCTGCATAGAAAGTCCTTGCGAAACAAATCGCTCGAAAGCAAAGTCGCGCTCGATGCCGTGCCGTGCACTTCGCATTCGATCGGGCTGGTTTGCCGGCACCACCGTCCTCTTTCTCGCTGCGGCGATCGTGTTAATGCTGGGCCTGTCAGTCGCGCCGAATTTACATGAACGACTTCATCCCACGTCCGCACCGCTTCATGAATGCGCGGTTACGCTGATCGCTTCCGGCAGTTGTCATCACACCCCTGCCGCTCCGCTGATGATTGCGCCGGCGACTGCCGTACAATTTTCGAAGATTCCGGCTCTTAATCCGATCTGGGTCGAATCGCCGTTTCTTGGCGCGCGCATTTTCGAGCACGCGCCGCCCGCGCACTCCTGAAGCGTTGATTCTTTCCGCCTCAGGCGGACAGCGACGCTAAGCGCGTTTCTTACGCCGCTGAATCAACGTTCGCCGAACGCAGCAGGTTTGAATCGATCGGGCGCTGACGCCCGAGTTTTTGATCAGGAGTTTTGAATGAAGAAATTTATTTTGGTAACGCTGGCGATTTTCCCGGTAGCGGCCGCTTCCGCACAGGAAGTGGCGCCCGTTCTCACTTCATCACCGGCGCCGACAGTTTCAAATGCGACGCCGGCTACAGCGGCCGATGTCGAAGCGCTGCGCCAACAAGTGCAATCGCTCACCAAGACCGTGAAAACGTTGCAACAGCAAGTGAAAGACCAGCAGGCCGCGTTGGAAAAGGCAAACCTCACGGGTGAGTCGGGGCTTCCGCAAAATCCCGAGCCTTCTCCCATTGCTGGCGCCGAAAATTCGCCCGCGCCCGGCGCGAGTGCACCGCCACGTTTTCCAACTGAAGATACATCCGTCGTTGCATCAACAACCGCGCCCGCCACATCGAGCGGGCCAGGTGAAAATGTAAGCGGCACCTCTACGGCCGGCACTTTTCCGACGGCCGACACCTCGGTCGTAACATCGACACCGGAAACGATTTCAAGCACGGGTGCTGGCGCCTCGTTAACGCAACCAATTACGATTGCCGGCGGCGGCAAAAATTATATGAATATTTCCTTCGACGGCTTGTTCGCGCTCGCTTATTCCAGCGCGCCCGATCTCTACAACATCGAAGTAGGCGATCACGATCCGCAGCAGCGTGGTTTCAACGCGCGCAACATCGAGCTCGCGCTCGACGGAGCGGTCGACCCGTACTTCGAAGGGTTCGCCAATATTGTTTTCAAACTGGATAACGACAATGAAACCGAGGTCGAAGTTGAAGAAGCATTCATGCAAACGACGAGCTTGCCATTCAATCTGCAATTGAAAGGCGGACAATTCTTTGCGGCGTTCGGCCGGCTCAATCCGGTTCATCCG
>VBQB01000034.1 GCA_005887855.1 Verrucomicrobiota bacterium
ATTCTCTGATACTGCGGTTGAGGGTGCAGCACCACGTTACATTGAAAACGCATGGTTTCCGGTTTCAGTCATCGTGCTATCGCGGTGCTTGGACGAATTGCCATCTCGCGTGTGTTACGCGGGCAGAGGAGGTCGGACGTTCGAGTAAAAAGTTCGCAATTTTCGCATCTTGCCCGAAAGTTCTTGTCACTTGTCGACACCCCGGGAGAGATCAATCTTCACCATCTTATGATTGTGACATCCGATTCAGATCGGAACAACCTGAAAAGGCTGGCGGAGGCGAGGCAACGCTGTGCGGCCAAAATTCTTGAGCTGTACAAAATGGCTGGCGCAGGCCATATCGGTTCGTCGCTGAGTTGCCTTGAGATTTTGGTCGATCTTTGTTTTGGCCGAATGGAGAAGGACGATGTCCTTGTGCTTTCCAAGGGTCATGCCGCGGCTGCACTCTACACGACGCTTTCATTATCGGACCGGTTGCCTGAAACTGAACTTTCTACTTTCTACAAGGATGGCACCGTTCTGTCCGCCCACCCGCCGTGTTCAGGCGCGATTCGCGCCATCCCGTTCGGGACCGGCAGTCTCGGGCACGGTTTGGGTCTCGCCTGCGGGATTGCGTTTTCGTGCCACTTTACTGGGAAATCATTCAAGGTTTTCGCGGTGTTGTCGGACGGCGATTGCAATGAAGGGTCCACTTGGGAGGCGGCGTTGTTTGCCAGGCAGCAGAAGCTATCCGCTTTGACTGTTGTCGTTGACCTAAATGGTGTCCAGGGGATTGGGTATACAAAGAATATTCTTAACTTGGAACCAATCGTCGATAAGTGGACCTCGTTCGGCTTCGCAGTTGCGGTCGCCGATGACGGTAACGATTTCGGCAGCCTTTCCCGCGCCCATGAGGCGGTAAAGAACTCGGCGGAGCCTCGATGTATCATCGCTCGAACCGTCAAGGGGCACGGAATCTCGTATATGGAGAACCGTGTGGAATGGCATTATTTGCCGATGAAAGATGAGCAGTACGCGCAGGCGTTATCCGAACTTGCAGATGCTAGCCTACATTAACCTTGCTCTAACACCTCCTATGCGTAAAGAATTTTCAAGCTGGATCGAGAACTTTGGCCGAAATGAGAGGCGGTTCATCTTCCTTACCGGCGATCTTGGTTTTGGGGCGCTCGAGAACGTGCAGGCAGCGCTACAGGAACGTTTCGTGAACATGGGCGTCTGCGAGCAGAACATGATATCGGTGGGGGCGGGACTTGCTCAGCAGGGGCTTATGCCCCTCTGCTATAGTATAGCACCCTTTGCGGTTTTCAGGCCCTATGAGCAGATCCGAGTGGATCTGGCCTTGCACCAAATGAACGTCAAGATTGTAGGCAACGGCGGCGGTTACGGCTATGGGATCATGGGAGCGACTCATCATGCTCTTGAGGACATCGCCGTCCTATCTGCCTTGCAGCACTTCGCTTGCTTCATCCCGCTGTGCAATTCGGATGTGGATGGCGCGTGCGCCGCGCTTTTCCGGTATATCGGGCCTTCCTACCTTAGGCTAGGTTTTGCCGTGTGGCCCGATGATGCCGGAGAGCTAGAGGGATTCAAGCCCATAAGGAAGCTGGCCGGCAGTCGCCTGGCGCGCCCGAAGGCGACGATCGTGGGCCTCGGGCCGGTTCTGCTGAATGTACTTCCCTGGATATTGGAAGGGGCTGAAACCGATGTTTTCGCTGTTTCCCAAATGCCGCTGGTCGATCTTTCAGACGAATTGCTCGCGAGTCTCCGAGCCTCTGGCTTGCTATGGGTGATAGAGGAGCATAGAGCTCGAGGAGGCTTAGGGGAACACTTGGCTGCGCGCATGGCGCAACAGGGAGTTCCATTCCGCCTCCATCACACATACGCGGTTGGCTATCCCGATGGTCTGTATGGCAGCCAATCATATCACCAAACTCGCTCGGGTCTCGATCCCGTTTCATTGCAGCAAACGTTCCAGCAGTTGTCCTCTTAGATAGCGCGAATGTCTGCCAACATCACCCACCAAGACGGCGACCTTTGCTCGGACACGTGGACTGAAGCTGACCGCGAGGAAGTTCAAAAGCTTCCCGGTCCGATATGGGTCGTAGGCGCTTCAGGTTTTATCGGGGCTAAGCTTTTCTTCTCGATCGCTCGAACCCGCTGTGACGTTTTCGCGGTCTCAGATCTCGTTGAGAGCAGTTGGCGCTTGCTGCACTCCCCTTATGACAACCGGATAGCTTGTGACATTACTCGAATGCAGGATGTAAATGCTGCCGTTCGAAAAAACCGGCCTCGGACTGTCTTCAATCTCGCCGCCTACGGTAGTTACGAGCGGCAGAATGCGGCGGCTCAAATTCATACGGTTAATTACCTGGGCACGCTCAATCTGGTGACGGCGCTGCGCGATGCTGGATGTGATGCGTTCGTTCAGGCAGGAACATCTTCGGAATATGGCCTGAACTGCGCTGGCCCGGATGAATCGGCATCGTTAGAGCCTAACAGCGATTACGCTGTCTCGAAGGTGGCGACAAGTTATCTCATGAACTATTACGGTCGATTGGAGAACTTTCCTTGCACGCACCTGCGGGTTTATTCAGTCTATGGGCCTTGGGAGGAACGTGATCGTCTCGTGCCGCGCCTGATCAGCCTGGGACTGCAAGGGCGCTACCCACCACTAGTCGATCCTCGTATCTCTCGCGATTTTATTTACGTTGATGATTGCACGAGGGCTTTTGTGCGCGCCGCGCTCACCACTTGCCGCTCGGCGCCCGGACAAATATTTAATATCGCCACAGGTAGCAAGACATCGCTTGGCGAAATCGCGCTGCTGGTACGTGCCCTCTTCAGTATACCGGAAGAGCCAGAGTTCGGGTCGATGCCGAATCGCCGGTGGGATCTCTCGAATTGGTTTGGCGATCCTCGGCTGGCTCATGAAAAGCTGGGCTGGACCCACAGGCACAGCCTCGAAGACGGGCTTCGGCTCACCGCAGAATGGGAGCGTCTTGCAGACTCGCAAATCCGTTTCGGTATCTTGCCACGGAAACCGGAACGACTCTAGGCTATCATCGCATGTTATGGGGACGAGCAGGCGATACCCATCATGTACGAGCGCCTGACGCAAATCTTCGCACAACTAGGCGTAGATTATGAGATTATTTTCGTTAACGATTGCAGTCCCGCAAATGATGAAGCGATGATTCGCCAACTGTGTGACCAGGATTCCCATGTCATTGGCATTTCCCACTCGCGGAATTTTGGCTCACAAAGTGCCTTTCTGAGCGGGATGGAGATCGCGACCGGTGACGCAGTTATTCTTCTGGATGGCGACCTTCAGGATCCGCCAGCGGTAATTGAAGCGTTCTATCGCCAGTGGAAACAGGGGTATGAAGTGGTCTACGGGATACGTATCAAGCGCCAAGCTTCGTGGTATATGCAGATGCTTTACAAGGCGTTTTACCGCGTTTTTAAACATCTTTCGGAGGTCGAAATTCCACTTGATGCCGGCGACTTTTCACTGATCGACCGGAAGGCGGTCGAACATTTGCTCCGTTTTCGCGAGCGCGATCTGTTTGTCCGCGGCTTGCGGGCGTGGATCGGTTTCAAACAGGCGGGGGTGCCGTATATGCGGCCGGAGCGCATCATTTTTGCCGTCAGCATCGCCCTGGCGCTATTTTATTTGTTTTACTACCTCTTGCACCCATCGGCGCGAGTGCCAGGCATCACAACAATCATATTACTCATACTGGGCTTGAGCGGTATTCAGCTTCTCTCGCTCAGCATTCTAGGCGACTACCTTGGCAAAGTGCTTGAGGAGGCCAAGGCCCGTCCTCGATTCATCCGTTCGAAAATAATCAGGGGCGCCGACACAATCAGCTCTGAGACGGAAATCGAGTTACTGATCAAGGACTGCAGAGAAACCGCCACGGCACGGAGCAATGTCAAGTCTAGTTGACGAACGCGGGTTTAATCAGGGTTATCAATTAAGCATTGCGCAAAAAACCCGACTGCAGCGGCGAGCGAGAGCAATAGTGTCCGAAATGCGCCTGCCCGTGCGGGAGCGTGGCCGCAAGCTCGACGTGCATATCCTTGAACTGGGCTGCGGAACGGGTGAGCTCGCTTTTGAACTCGCAAAGATCGCCGGTGCGCATGTAACGGGAGTTGATCGTTCCCAAAAGTTTATCGACTACGCGAGTGCCAACTATCGTCACCCCAATCTTCGCTTCTTCGTCGCAAATTTCAGCGACTCCTTGCCCGGAGCTGCTCAGGAAAAATATGACTATATCGTTGGCAATGGAATCCTACATCATCTTTACCACCGACTGGACAATTTTCTGCCAACATTAGCGCGTTGGCTGGTCCCAGGCGGCCGACTGATCTTTTGGGAGCCTAACTTAAAAAACCCCTACATCCTTCTAATTTTTAAGGTAGCTGCATTACGGCGTATGGCGCGACTTGAGCCGGAAGAAATGGCATTCACGCCAAGATTTATTCAACGGAAACTCACCACCGCGGGTTTTTGTCAGGTACGCGCTATCACGCGCGACTTCCTTTTGCCCAACACGCCGGCGAGCTTGATTTCATCCGTAGTCAAAATCGGCGATTTTCTGGAGAAGGTGCCGGTTGTAAGGGGGTGCGCACAATCTATATTTCTGACTGCGACTGCGAGCTAACCGAGGATAGCTCTGCAGGCGAATTTAGTCGAGGACCAACCGTTGCAATCGCTGGAGGTGAAGAAAGAGCTTGGTCACCAAACATCAGCCTCACGTCCCACGCCGTGCGACGATAACTGTCACAGCGCATCCGAGCCTGTTCACAAAGGGGAGAGCTTCAACGACCGGCTCCAGCGCCTTCATAGTTCGTGCGATCACAGAAGGACAAAACATCGGCACAAATCCAGCGAACCGTTGGTAAGCGATCACGCCGCCGCTCTCTTCGATCCAGCGTCTCATCTGGCTGGAAGTATAGGATTTTTCATTGTGCTCTCGATGGTAGCGGGAAAGCTTTTCAATGACCTTGAGACCCAAATTATTTCCGTTTGGCTCGTGGATGACAATCTCGGTTGCAACACGAAATGCTTCGCGGATGACATCCTTCGGGTTGTCGTCGTGGTGCAAAATGCTTTGGACAAGTGCAACGTCGAAGCTGCTGTCCGGGAACGGCAGTTGGTGGGCATCGCCGACAAGAAATTGCACTGGTCGATTTTCCTTATTTGTATTCGCGACCGCGATGGCGTGACCCGCAGGGTCAAGGCCGACCATTGATTTTGGTTGGGCTCTATCCCAAAACCGAATTGTGTAGAAGCCATCGCCGCAACCGACATCCACAACCGAACGATTGAATAGACGCTCTGTAGCGAGAATCGCGTCCGTCGAACGTTGCGTGGCGAGTCGACAACTTAGTCGAACATTCTTAGTGTAATAGTAACCTTTATTGGTCTCTGCATCACGATCGAACACATCCACGTTTTTCCTTTGGACGCCAGTCGAGAGTGATTGCTCAGGCAGGCTCATTCGTTGTGAGAACTGTGTATGAAATAGTGAAGGATTGTCTATGCCGAACTGTAAAGCCTTTGCTTTCGGAGGAGAATCGAGGAGCAGCTGCGGAGTGGCCACTTCCATAATGTCTCCAACTACAGGCTGAGATTGTCTGATGCAAAGTCTAAGCGTGGGGCCAAACAACGGCAAATCTTGAAAGGGGACGGGATCCTTGCGCTAAAACGGATGATATGACAAAATCAGGCTCGATTGTGCAACGCTCGCTCACCGTCCACGTCTATGCAACCTGCTGGAATGAGGAAAAAATGTTGCCTTATTTCTTCCGTCACTACGACACCTTGGTTTCCCGATATTTCGTTTTCAATGACGGATCTACCGATCATTCCGCGAACTAGCTTCCTGGGCCGAAACGAACGGAGCCCGGCTCCCGATCGTCCCACCCGAATGCGAACAGAGTTACCACATGTTTTATTTGATCATGCCCTCCCTTGAGAGCAGGCAGGCATTGATCTCGCATCTCGCAGGATGTGGAATTCTCGCTGTTTTTCATTATCTGCCATTGCATCTGTCGCCAATGGGCCTGCGGTTTGGTGGACAACAGGGCGCTTGTCCCGTCACCGAAGATCTATCCGATCGGCTCTTGCGCCTTCCGTTTTTCACGGGAATGAGCAGTTCGGAGCAAAACCAGGTAATCGACGCTGTGCGGGCGTTTCGCTGTTAAATAGTCGATGCTTGAGTGGGCCCGATGAGTTATATCAAGGAGCTGGCGAAGACTGGCGAGCAAAAGCAGCATCCCGCACCCGGCTTCGACACCTACGGGTTACTGGCTTGCCTTCTTATATCCATCTTTTTCATCGGCTGGATAACAGTCGCAAATAAGAGCCTTAACTTTGGTTCCGTAGTTTTTCTCTTTGCGCTACCATGGGTTCTGCTTAGAGCCGGTGCAATTGTCACAGCCGCTCTGCGTTTTCCTTCTCGTGCCATTCTCACTCTGGGTTGCGCTGATTATTCTTCTGATCGCGGTCGCGGGCATTCCGAAACTTGTCCCATATCATCAGCGTGACCCCCTTTCCGCCGTGGGATTGTTAAGCGTAATTGTAGGTCTTGCTGCAGCAACGGGTTGGTGTCAAGACCTCATTTTGCCAACGAGCTCGGTCGAGGGTGGTGTCGTGTTCAAACCATGGAAAGATTTTTTTTTCCACGCGACGATCGTTGCACGCAGCTTGGGAAATCAAAGTTTGTATCAACTCGGCAACTATGAGTGGAAAGGCTTCCCCGCAATCATCTATCATTATGCGAGCTACTCCCTCGCCTCGTGTTTAGCTAAGGTGGGACACCTTCCGGCTTATGATTCGGTAGTAGGTTTCTGGTCACCATTTGGATCATTTCTTACCGCATTGGCCAGCTATGCTCTCGGCCGGGTGATCTGGGGTCAAGGGGCGGGACTGGCGGCGCTCGTGGGTGTATTTCTAATACCGGACGGCGCTATGCTGAACGTCGGCCACCCTTATTACGGTTATTTCTGGCTCCAACACGTTGGTCCCGGAGGTCTCTATGGTGTTGCGATCGCCGGAATAGCGGTGATTCTTATCGCACAGGGGATGCGCGAAGGGCGGCGTGGCTGGATCATGTTCGGAGTGGTAGTGGGTGCCCTGGTGGGTCTTTTCAAGGTTCACGTCTTCGCGGCAGCATTTCCGCTACTTTTTTCTTTTGCTATTCTGGCCTGGCCTCCGCGCAAGCGCTTGCAATGGCTCGTTCTCGGCGTCTGTGTGGCGGCCGGGGTGGCCCTCCTAATGCTGGCGAACCATTTCCACGTCGGGCCGGATGTCCACTTCGATTTCTCCGGTGCCGCTTGGTATTGGAAGATATTGGCAAAAAGGGCTAGCGGTACGGGCGTCGAGAGCTGGTATCAGGTTTTTGGCACTAGTCATCCGTTTCCTTCTCACCTGGCGCAAGCGATCGGTTTACTCTTGCTTAGTGCTTTGGGGATTTTCGCAGTCGTCGCGCCATTGGTTTGGCTTCTCGCGGCGTGGCGCAAAACGTGGCAGGCATCTGAGGGAATTTCGGTGGCCGCGGTGGCTATTCTGTCGCTGATGACTTTTGGTCTGAGTGGCAATGCGATGTTTGGCAATCCAGACGAATTGATACATCGGCCCTTCGTCTGGGCGTACTGGTTAGTGGGCTCGCTTACTGCGGGACGCCTTTTTTCGATGGCGGCAGGACGTCGTCTGCAGCTGTCCACTTGGGCCGTTACCGTTAGTATTTTTGCGTTGGTGTTAGTTCCAGCGCGGTATGGCTCCGGACTACAGCGCGGCAAATGGTCGGGCGCGGATACCCATTCGAGTTTACGCGTGGATCGTGGTCTGGTCGAGTGCGCCTACTACATCCGAAACCAGCCTCCTACCAATGCTGTCGCGCAGGACTCGCGTTTGGATGAACTGCTCATCCTGGGAGGATTGGGTGAACGGCGCTCTTTCGCATCCAGGCCTAAATTGTGGATGAGAGTAAGTAAAGCGTTCCGAGAATCCCCTTATCAGGAGCAACTACGGAGATTGCAAAGCCTGCAGCAGGCGACAAGCGTTCCGGACTTGCAACGCGGTGTGCGCGAGACTGGCATTCGCTGGTACGTGGTTCATCCAGGCGATTCCTATGCCTGGCCAATCGAGTTTCGCGATCGCCCGCTATTCGAATCCAACGGCTACAAGGTTTATGACATGCAGCGTTGTTTCGATTTGCGGGGTTTATGAGATGGGTTCCAGGCCCTTCGGGAGACGAAAAACTCCTCGATGACGAGCGCTCGTGTGCGATCTACCTTTGCCGCTATGGATCGGATTGATGGACGAACCAGTGATCAATTGCGCCCGGTTGCTTTCGATCTCGGGGTCGCACCTTATGCTGGCGGCTCGGTCCTGGCCGCCATGGGTAACACGCGCGTTATCTGCGGCGTGATGATTGAGGAAAATGTGCCCCTTTGGATGAAGAAGCAGAGCGTGAACGGTGGTTGGCTTACGGCCGAATATTCGATGCTGCCGTATTCGACGCAGACACGAAAACCGCGTGACGCGGCAAAGGGGCGGATCGACGGACGAAGCATGGAGATTCAACGCTTGATTGGACGATCACTGCGTGCGGTTCTCGATCTGGAAAAACTTGGACCGCGCACGATCTGGGTCGATTGCGACGTCTTGCAAGCCGATGGCGGCACACGCACGGCAGCAATTACCGGGGCTAGCTTAGCCCTCGCGGTAGCCTGCCGGAAACTTGCAAAGGAAAAAAAGCTCGATGCGCCTCCGGTCCAAAAATTAGTCGCCGCAGTCAGCGCCGGCGTTCTCGAAGGGAATGCAATCCTTGATCTTAACTACGAAGAGGACAAGCTTGTCACCGTCGATTTCAATCTCGTGGCGACCGAGGACGGCGAACTCGTGGAATTACAAGGGTCCGGTGAAGAATCAACTTTTTCGCAGTCACAGCTGGATGAAATGCTCGCGCTCGGCCGCAAAGGCGTGGCTGAATTGATCGCGGCGCAGCGCGCGGTGCTTGCGAGGTTGATGGTAACGCCGCCGGAAAGCTGACCGCGGTCAGCGCCCGCGGCTACAACTAAATCGTTTGCTCGTGCACGCCGTTTGCTTTAAAGCGAAACGCTGCTCATGAAGAAGGCGCTCATTACCGGCATTACCGGACAGGATGGCAGTTATCTCGCCGATCTGCTGCTTGAGAAAGGATACGAAGTCCACGGGATCATTCGCCGCGCGAGCACATTCAACACCTCACGCATCGACCATCTTTATGCTGATCCACACATCAACGGCGTCCGAATGTTTCTACATTATGGAGACCTCAGCGACTCGGTGAATTTGGTGAAGCTGCTTTACAATTTGAAGCCGGACGAAATTTATCATCTGGCTGCGCAAAGCCACGTGCGGGTGAGCTTCGATATTCCGGAATACACGTCGGACGTCACTGGTGTTGGCACAATCCGCATTTTAGAGGCAATCCGCGAAGTTGGATTGCGTTCGCGTTTTTATCAGGCATCCAGCAGCGAAATGTTTGGCAAGGCACAACAGGTACCGCAGACCGAGAAGACACCGTTCTGGCCGCGCAGCCCATATGGTGTTGCGAAGACGTTTGCCTATTGGGCGACGGTCAACTACCGGGAGAGCTATGGCCTTTGCGCGAGCAACGGCATTTTGTTCAATCACGAAAGCCCTCGTCGCGGCGAAACCTTCGTCACCCGCAAAATTTCGCGCGCCGTCGCCGCGATCAAGCACGGCCTGCAAAAGGAATTGTTTCTCGGCACTCTCGATGCAAAACGAGATTGGGGATATGCACCCGAGTATGTCGAAGGGATGTGGCGAATACTTCAACATGCAGCCGGGGACGATTTTGTGCTGGCTACCGGCGAAACGCACACCGTGCGCGAATTTGTCGAAGAGGCCTTTTCACACGTCGATCTCGATTGGAAGGAATTTGTCAAACACGACCCACGTTATGAGCGCCCAGCGGAAGTAGATCTGCTGATCGGCGACCCCTCCAAAGCGAAAAAAATTCTTGGTTGGGAACCGAAAGTGCGGTTCCGTGAACTCGTTCGCATCATGGTTGACGCGGATATGGAATTGCTGTCGCACAAAACGCTCCGGGAGCATCTCGGCCAGATGCCGTGAGCCTTAGCCGCGCTCACTGACCGCGGTCTCCCCGCGTGGCGCTGTGCGGGCAACTTGGCTGCAGCGCCTCTACTATCGAATCGCGATTCCAGCGCGATTTGTTTCGGCCAGTTGCGGCGCGGGAGAAAGCCCCGGAATAACCGCTGCAAGCGGCGCGTCGACGATCGTCACCTGTGCGCCGCGGCCTACGATTTCGTATAAACCAATGATATCGCTCGAACGCATCCGGATACACCCATAACTCGCGGGCAAGCCAATGTTTCGCTCCTCCGGCGTACCGTGAATGTAAATGGTCCGAGCAAATGCATTTCCGTTTTGTCGTTCGCAGCCGCGCAACCAAAGGATGCGCGTGACAATTGGATCACGACCAGGGGAATCTGGCTGGACGATCTCGCCAGTAGGGCGTCGATCTTTGAAAACTGTGCCAGGCGCAGCATGGTCGCCGATTTTCTCCGCGATCTCCAGCTCGCCCAGTGGAGTGCGACTGCTGCCGGGCCAATCGCCAAGACCAAACTTGGACGTGGATATCGGATAGATCGCCATCAGGTTACCGCGATCAAGAACGGCTAATTTTTGTTCCCGCGCGCTGATAATGACGTGATGCTGGGTGTCGGGCGCGACGCATGATGCGATAAACACGGAAATTGCGAAAACGATTAACTGAAGGGCACGGATCGCTAAGCCGTCGGAGAGAAACCGCACCGGCGCGCCCGGCGGCGTTGCTCGCGAAACCTTTCGGAGTCGCGCCCTGCCATTGTCGATTTTCATGAGCAGTTGAACCGAAAAAAGTTTTCCGCCGTTTCCGTGGTGGCCTCGGCGATTTCTTGCAATGGCACGCTGCGCGCGGCCGCGATCGTCTCTGCCACGATGCGCGTGTGCGCCGGCTCGCACCGTTTCCCGCGAAACGGCACCGGTGCGAGATATGGACAATCCGTTTCGACCATGAATTTCCAGAACGGAACCTTGGCGGCAACCTCGCGCACGTTCGCACCGTTCTTAAACGTGACGATGCCGGTGAAGGAAACCAGATGATCGAGGTCGACAACTTCGTTCGCCTGTTCAAACGTGCCGCCGAAGCAATGAAACACGCCGCGCAGTTTTCCGGTGTACGGCTTCATGATCTCAAGTATGTCCGCCCAGGCGTCGCGTTGGTGAATGACCACGTTTAGTCCCAGTTCGACCGCGAGATCGAGTTGCTGTTCAAACAGACTCACCTGTTTCGATTTATAGGCGCCGTCCAGAATGTTCGCCTCGATTTCCTCCTCGGTTTCACCTTGGAGTGCGCGGGCAAAGACTTGCACTTTCTTTCCTTTTGCCGCTTCGACGCTTGGTAAATGGTGATAATCCAAGCCTGTCTCGCCAATCGCGACCACGCGCCGGCTTTTGGCGAATTCGCGCAACGGCATCATCACGTCCTCCTCGGCTTGTTCGGCATAGGTCGGATGAACGCCAATCACCGCGTAGATATTCGAATACTTCTCGGCAAGATCGACAGCGCGCTGGCTACTCTCGATTGAAGTGCCGATAGTGATGATGCGCGTCACACCGGCTTCATTCGCCCGACGGAGCACATCCTCAAGATCGTTAGCGAAATCCGGGTAATCGAGGTGAGCGTGTGTTTCGATTAACATTTTGTCATTGTAGGGCGTTTCTGTGAAACGCCACTCTTGGCGTCTGACACAGACGCCCTACAAAAATCTCAACCGCCGGGATTACCATTCGATCACCGTGCTCGCCCAAGTGAGCCCTCCACCGAACACGATCATGAGGACGTAATCGCCCGGTTTGATCCGCCTGCTGCGATTGGCTTCATCGAGCGCGATGGCCACTGCCGCGGCGGAGGTGTTCCCGTAACGATCGAGATTCACAAACATTTTGTCGCGTGAAATGCCGAGCCGATCCGCGATGGCTTCGATGATGCGCACATTTGCCTGATGCGGAATGACGCAGGCAATATCCTGGATAGTTAGGCCAGCTTGCTCGAGCGCTTTCTTAGCCGCGCTCAACATCGCGGTGACCGCCTGCTTGTAAACCTCCTTGCCGGTCATGTGGATCGTTTGCAAGTTAAGATCGACATTTTCGCGAGTGATCGGGCAACGTGAACCGCCGCCAGGCATGAACAAAATGTCAGTGTACTGACCGTCGCTCCCAATGTGGGTGCTAATCACACCGTGAGCGCTACCGCGATGACGCAAAACAGCAGCGCCAGCACCGTCCCCGAAAAGCACGCACGTATTGCGATCGGTCCAATTAGTAATCGACGTCAGCTTCTCGGCTCCGATGACAAGAACAATGTCGTGTGTATGCGAGGTAATGAATTGCTGCGCGATTTCCAGACCGAAGAGAAAACCGGCGCAGGCGGCGGAAATATCGAGACAAGCGGCGTTGGTTGCGCCGATCTTTTTTTGGACGAAACAGGCCGTGGCGGGAAATAGCATGTCGGGAGTTGCCGTCGCAACGAGAATGAGATCGATTTCTGCGGGTGAAATTTTTGCTTGTTCGATCGCCTTTAGCGCCGCTTTTGCGGCCATGTCGCTAGTGTTTTCATCTTTCGCCGCAATTCGACGCTCCTTAATGCCCGTTCGGGTGGTGATCCACTCGTCGCTCGTCTTCACCATGCGCGATAGATCTGCATTGGTCAGAATTTTCTCTGGCACATAACTGCCGGTGCCGATGATCGAGACGGTGCGCCGCGACTTAGTGGAGCGCGGGCTGGAGCGGGGCTGTCGTTTCATTGTAGCGGCGAATCTCCTCGACAATATGCGGGTTCACTTGCTGTTCAATCGACACTGCCGCCACCCTCAACGCATTCTAGATCGCAAGCGGCGTACTCGCACCATGCGCAATAATGCAGATGCCGTTGACGCCGAGAAGCGGACTGCCGCCGTACTCTTCGCATCGTCGTGCGCATGAGCTCATGCTTGAGCCATTGAAACATCGCCACCGCGATCGATTCGCACGTTTTCAAGATCACGTTACCGACGAATCCGTCGCACACCACAACCTCAACCGGGTCCTCAAAGAGATGACGGCCTTCTATGTTGCCAACGAAATTAAGGGAACTTGGTTTCAACATTTTAAACACTTCCTTGGTCAACTCCGTCCCCTTAACATCCTCGTCGCCGAGCGACACCAAACCAACCGTCGGATTCTTGTAGTGCAGGACGTGACGCGAGTAGACCGAGCCCATAAACGCGTATTGAAGAAGATGTTCGGGGCGCGCATCGATGTTCGCGCCTGCGTCGATCAAAACGAAGACATTCGTTTCGGTCGGAAGTACGGCCGCGATACCGGGTCGGTCGATTCCTGGCAAAGTGCGAAGCTTAATCGTGCCGGCGGCGACGGCCGCACCAGTGTGACCCGCGCTCACGATTGCATCTGCCTGGCCGCGCTTCACGAGATCGACCGCGCGGCTTACTGATGAATCCTTCTTTCGCCTGACCGCCGACCATGCCCGGTCGCTCATATCCACTACTTGCGTCGCGTGCGTGATCTCGATCCGGTTGTCGTTGCAGCCGTGCTTCTTGAGTTCTGCTTCGATCTGCGCCGAGTCGCCGACGAGAAAAAGTTTATTGATGTACCGGTATTCGCGCAGCGCCATCACAGCGCCAGCTACGAGATTAGGCGGCCCAAAATCGCCGCCCATCGCATCTAAGGCGATCTTCATTGGTGGGAAACTTTGCGAATTAAAGCCATTGATTGCAAAGCGAAAAATGTAGAGGCGCTCGCCACGGCGAGCGCCTGCGTTTTAGGTTGGCGCTGATACAGCCGTCGCGACGATCTACTTGGCGTCGACTGTCAAAACCTGGCGGCCCTTATAGTAACCGCATGATGGGCAAGCAGTGTGCGAGGCAACGGTGCTGCCGCATTGCGGGCATTTGTTTAGGTGCGGCGCATGCCAGCGGTTTGCTGCCTTGCGGGTGCGTAATCGCATCTTCGAGGTTTTGCGTTTTGGGACTCCCATGTGAGGCGGCTACGAAAGCACGGTTCCGTGAAAAAACAACCGGCGAGCAGGCCGCTGACGCATCAAAACGCCAAAGCGTTGAGTGTTAAAGTGTCAAGCTGTTAACTCCGCCTCCGCTCTTCGTCGCCTCAACGCTTTAACTTTAGCTTGTCCAGCGCGCTCCAATCTGACTTGCGCTGCGTATCTTGCTCCGCGGTTCCGATGTGTTTCGCTTTACAAACGCCGCTGCCGTCTCGATCGCAATGCGGGTGCGGCGGCAGATTGAGCAAAAGATCCTCCCTCATGAATGGCGTAAGATCGACACTCTCTGGCCCGTACAAGTCTGTGTGAACTGCAAATGCCGGGACCTGAATCTCGTGCACAAACTTTTCCAGGCACGATACGCAACGTAGCTCCACCGGTTGCGAGAGCGATCCCCTCGCCCAGAGAGCGCCGCCCGAGACGCCAAGATTGATGTCGTAATGCAGCAGACCGGCGCAACGAATTCCGTCCGTTGCCAGTTCCCGAATCGGGCACTCTTCTTCACCTTCGAGGCGGAGACCCTCGGTCGGGATTTGTTTCAAATGGACTTTCATCGACTGAATTTTCTGCTCAGCGCTTTGGCCACACAAGCCGGGACAAAACTGGAGACATTCCCGCCGAGGCTCGCGATTTCTTTCACGATGCGGGAGCTGAGGTAAGTGTATTCCTCCTTTGGCATGAGGAAAATCGTTTCCACAGCGGCATCAAGTTTTCGGTTCATCAGCGCCATTTGAAATTCAAATTCAAAATCTGAAACCGCGCGCAAACCACGAATGACCGCACCGGCTTTCTGCGTTCTGGCAAATTCGACCAGCAGTCCCTCGAACTGGGCGATTCGCACATTGTCGATCTTGCCGGCGGTTTCTCCCAGCAAATCGAGCCGTTCTTCCAGTGAGAGAAGCGCCTGCTTCTCGTCATTATGTGCCACCGCCACGATCACTTCATCGAATAGTTTTCGCGCCCGTTCAATCACATCGAGATGACCATTTGTCACTGGATCAAAACTGCCCGGATAAATCGCGCGTCGCATGAGCGGAAATTCGCAGAGAAATTTGAGAAATGAAAGTGGCAGGTGTAGCGGCGGCTGTCCTCAGCCACGATCTGTCTGTAAGAACACGCGCTTCTACCGAAATCAAATCTATCCGATTTGCCGAACGACGGGGAAGCGGGAGATTGATTTCCACTTCCATGAGCAATCCATCGCCTTATCGCACGATCGCAGTGGCCAGCACGTTCTCCCCGCGCTTCACGCAAGTGCTCGCTGAGGCAAAGCGAATCCGGGACAGATTTTCATCCGATCTTCGTCTGATTTATGTGGGCGAACGCAATGAGCAAACGGCGAAGAAGTTTAGCGATGTGCTTGCGCAATTGCAGCTTCCTGGGGATTCAATCATTCACTATGAGCAAGGCGATCCAGCCGGCGCAATTCTTCGCGTCCTCCCCCGGAACAATATCGATTTGATCGTCGCTGGTGCGCTCGAAAAAGAGGTCGTGCTGCATCCATTTCTTGGCAATGTTGCGCGTCGCCTTGTGCGAGAGGCGGTCTGCTCGGTCATGCTCTTTACCAGGCCGCAAGCGAAACCAAAACCTTTGCGCCGAATCGTTTTTGTTGCGGATTATTCCAAGCATGCATTGCAAGCTTTGAAGAGAACGCTACTGCTCGCTTCAGCGGAATCGTGCGAGCGTCTTTATGTCATTCGCATTATTACGGCATTTGATCAGGCGCGTGCCTCGATTCGGGCGGATGCCGGCACTGGCGAACAGCCGAAAAGCGATGCGGACGAAGAAGACGCGTTGGAAAAATTCGTTTTGTCAGCGGGTGCGACAGAAGTCCCGATCGAAGCGCGATGCATCCGTGGCAACACCGGATTGGCTGCTTCAGATTTCGTTCAATCAGTGGAAGCAGACTTGCTCGTTGTGCCCGTGGAGAAAAACGGCGATACCAGCGATCGACTGGCGAGTAACATCGCGTGGATCACCGATGTCATTCCCTGTAACCTCTGGGTGATTCGCTGAGTTGATTGTCGATCTTGCGCCGCGCGAGATGCTTATAGTGTAGAGGCGGTTAGAGGCGGTGTTTACTAAGCACAGAGATTGCGGCTGAGGACAGCCGCCACTACAACTCACATTGCAATGAGTCCAGAGCACCCCTTCCAGCCGTACGGCTGGCCGCATCTTACGGTGATTTTCCTCACCATCACATTGGGACGATTGTTGTTCTTCTCTCCGCAATGCTCATCCTGAACTATGTCGCCTATTTAATTTTTGTGCGCAGTCACGGCATCGTGAGCTGGCAGCAGATGCTGCCTTTGCAGCTGTGCGATTGGGGAATGGTTGTCGTAATCGTGGCGATGTGGACCGGAAGTCAGCGCTGGTTCGAGGTGGCCTATTTTTGGGGAATTGGTGGCACGCTGCAAGCCGTGCTCACTCCCAATTTGCGATTTGGATTTCCAGATTGGCGATTCATCAGCTTTTTTACTTCGCATGCCGGCATCATCGTCGGCGTGATTTTCTTGATGTTAACCCGCCGATACCGCCCATATCCCATGTCGATCGTCCGCACCTTTATCTGGTCCGAGCTTTATTTTGTTGTCACCATGATCGCCGATGCACTAACCGGTTTTAATTACGGGTTCCTTCTGCATAAACCGGAAGCATTTTCAATTTTAAGTTTTCTGTCCGATTCGCGGCCTCTTTACCTTCTAGAGATGCACGGAGTTGCGTTACTTTTTTTTCTCGGGTTATATGCCCCATTTGCCATTTTCGATCTTGTGCGGTGCAGAAAGTTGTAGGGCGTTTCTGTGAAACGCCTTCAAAAATGATTGGCGGCTGACACAGCCGCCCTACAATTAGCTCGTGAAATCCAGGCTGCTGAAAATTGGATCAGCCACAATCGGTGGAAAACGTCCCGCGTTCATTCTGGGGCCGTGCGTGATTGAATCGGAGAAGTTCGCCTGGCGCATGGCAACAAAAATCGCGGCAATCTGTTCGGCCGAAAATATTGATTTTATTTTCAAGGCCTCCTACGACAAAGCCAACCGAACTTCGGTCCGCTCGTTTCGCGGAATTGGAGTGGGCGAGGGCTGCGAGATTCTTTCGGCCATCGGCCGCGAGTTGAAAATTCCGGTGACAACCGATGTTCATTCACCGGAGGAGGCCGAGGTAGCTGGGGAAAAGATCGACATGTTACAAATCCCAGCGTTTCTCTGCCGCCAAACCGATTTGCTGCGCGCTGCCGCGGAAACCGGTCGCGCGATCAACGTAAAAAAGGGTCAATTCCTCGCGCCATGGGATGTGCGAAACATTGCCGAAAAGCTGATCGCCTTTGGTAACGAAAAATTCTGTTTCACGGAGCGCGGCACGACGTTCGGCTACAACAATCTGGTTGCTGATATGCGATCGCTTCTTTGGATTCGCGAGGCTGGATATCGCGTGATCTTCGATGCGACGCATTCTGTGCAGCGGCCGGGCGGGGCAGGGGATTCGACATCTGGTGATGGCATTCTCGCTCCGGCGCTGGCGCGGGCTGCGATGGCCGTCGGCTGCGACGGCATCTTTATGGAGGTGCACGAAAATCCGGCGCGCGCCTTGTCAGACGGACCGATTCAGGTTCCCCTAAAGAATTTGCCGAAGCATCTGCGCATGTTAAAGGCTATTCATGCTGCGATCTCGTAGCGGCCGCTCCGTAAACTGGAGCTGGTTTGCTTGGCTATTGTCGATATTCTTATTGTCGATTTTGATATCGGCGACTCAGGTGTTTGCCGAATCAAAAGGCCACAAAAAGAGGCAAAATCGCGCGGCTCGGGCAACGCCGAGCCCTTCGCCGGGGGAACAGAACCTGACAAATATCCCGCTGCCCATTGGCCATGAAGCGAAGGGCCTCGTCTTACCGGATTTCGATGGCGAGGGTCATCTGCGGGGAAAGTTTGAAGCAGGAACGGCGCGACGGATTGATCAGGGGCACGTCGGCTTTCAACAACTTAAGATTACGACCTATACCCCTGAAAATCGGCCTGATCTGCAGATCGACATGCACACTTCGGTACTCGATTTGCAGACTCGGATCTTAAGTTCGCAGGAGCGTACGACAGTTCAGCGCGCGGATTTCAACATCGTCGGTGATTCGGTTCAGTTCGATACGAATACGAGAACCGGACGACTAATCGGCAATGTGAAAATGGTGATCACAGAGCAATCACACCTCACCGGAAAACCGACTGAATGAAAAGAGTGGGGGCATTAATCCTGTTGATGGCTTGCGTGACGATGGCGCAATTGCATGGGCAGACTGCGGCATCAGCAACGGACTCGCGCACGCCTCCAAAGAAGCCGGAAAAGGCAGCGACAGAAAAAGAAGATGAATCATCCACGAACAAATTATTTGGCGGGAGCAACGCGTTACAGTCCAATGAACCGACCACGACGGAAATTTACGCGGATGAGGCGTTTTTTGATTCGAGCAAAAGTATGGGCATCTTTAGCGGTCGCGTGAAAGTGACCGATCCGCGCTTTAATCTTCAATCGGACAAATTGACAGTCTTCATTTCAAAAGGAGAAAACCAAGGTCTCGAAAGAGCAATCGCCGAAGGCAATGTTGGCCTGGTTCGTGATCGACCTGATCCAAATGGGGGGCCGCCGACGCGCGCGGTCGGTCGAGCCGACAAAGCGACCTATACGGCTGCCACAGGTGATGTTGAATT
>VBQB01000417.1 GCA_005887855.1 Verrucomicrobiota bacterium
GCAGGCCATGATAAACCGAGCCCATGATCTCGGCCGCGACCATCGATCGGCGCTCTTCAGGCGGAAGCGACTCCGCTGCACCAGCGAAAAACTTGCGTGCGCGCGTTGCCTCAAACTCCATCAGGCGAACGAAGCGGTCGTTGTATTGTCGATCTCGCAGTTGCGCTTCGGAATAACCGAAACGCGCCAGATCCTCCTGCGGCAGATAGACCCGGCCGTTCCCTAAATCTTTCCCGACATCCCGGATGATATTCGTCATTTGCAAGGCCAGCCCAAGTTGAAGCGCATATTCTTTGCAGCCGGGATTGCGATATCCGAAAATCTCGATACTGACCAGACCCACCGCGCTGGCGACTCGATAGCAATAAACGCGGAGCTCCTCGAAGGTGGGATACCGTGAGATGCTCAAGTCCATCTCCACCCCTGAAATAATTTCCTCGAGCATGTCGGTCGAAAGCGAATATTTGTCGATCAACCCCCGCACGTCATGAACAAGTGCCGGTTCGCCCGGAACTGCGACGCGGAGCATCTCGCGCCACGCTGCCAGCCGCAGTCGTTTTTCCGCGACATCAAGGTCTGAAGAATCGGCAACGTCGTCGATGACGCGGCAAAAGGCGTAAAAGATAGTGATGTCGCGGCGGCGCTCGCGTCCCAAAGAAATAAATGCCAATGCTAAATTCGATTGGCTCTGGCGGGTGATTTTCGCCGCGTTCACATTCGCACCCCTCGCAGCCTGGCTTAATACTGGATCCATCTCTCCTGATTAACGCGGCGGGTTTCGCATTGACGAAATAAACAAACCCACGAAGCGAGAAGCCAGCCGGTGATAACTCCGCGGAGGCAAGCAAAAATGAACTTCCATAGGAAGAGAACGGCCAACCGATCAGCGATCGCGCCTCGCACAATGGCATCGCAGATTGTAATGCAGAAAAAGTGGATTCCGCAGATGAGCAAAAACCAGCCGACGCGATCCACGTTTTGCCGTATGAATTGGCGATGTGCGCGGATCGCTTTGCCCAAGCTCTCATTATGCAGAGTGAGCGAGATTTGGACGGAGCAAAAGCCAATGATTAAACCGCTCATGACAATGCGCTCGATCGGCAGGTAATCGAGCACGCCGGGAATATTCATAAAATAAGCAAGCAGGAGCGGCAGTCGCACGATCAACGTGCTTACCACAACGACAATGCCTGCCCATTCCAAAACATAACTGAAGCGGCGCATGGCAAAGCGGAAGAGTTCCCCTTCCTCGAAGCTGACTCCTTTCACCCAAGCCAGGCAAACGGTGATCAAATATACCTGGATATAGACGCCAAAGAGATATTCGAAAATGAATGCGACCGCATCCACTGTGGCCGAGATTCGCAGCAAGCCCGCGGCCGGAAGAACTCCTCCCCACTCCGGCAAGCGCCAGAATACGATCGGCTTGATGAGTGACGCCAGACCGCTCAGCAGTAGAATGAAGTAGATGAAGTAGCTCCAGAAACGGTACCGTTTCCGCAGGGCGCGCAACAAACCACCATGCAAACCGCGCCAGTTAACGATCATCAGGACAGCGGCCACGACAGAGAGCGGATAAGTAGTCGTTGCGTTATCGAAGATTCCCGCGACCCCTTCCAGAGTAGGCAGGGGCGTTTCTCTCCAGATCTCTACAAATCTCGGCCAATGCCAGCTCGGCAGTGAGACGACTTGAAATACATCGAGATCAGCCGAGCTGCGAATGGGAGTGAAGGTAACAAATTGAAAAACGAAGTAAGCGAATCCAAGCAGGCGAGGGCTCGCCGCACCGGATTAAAAAACATCACGAGAGCATATCCGCCGCAAAGCCCGAGCAGAGGATATACTCGCGAGAGACTCGAGAGCATGAGCGAGAAATACTTGCCTAACGAATCAATCCCCAGTGTTGATTGAACGGCCAGTAAACAAACAATCCGCGCCCGACGAGATTTTCCTCCGGCACCGGTCCCCAATAACGGCTGTCGAAACTATTGTAGCTGTTGTCGCCCATTGCAAAGTAACCATCTTTGGGCACGACAAATGACTGCTTTGGGTCCGACAGATAATCGCGGCCCAAAGCGTAGCCACGATAGGGAGGCTTCGCTGCCATCACCCGCGCGAAACCGAAGCCTGCTGCTTTTTCTCCATCGATATAAAGAAATGGCGGGTCGATCCGCAGTTCATCGCCCGGCAGCCCGGCCAATCGCTTAATATAAAAGGGCGACCCCGTTTGTGGATCCTCGCGAATTCCGAAGATATGGTTTGTTCGGAAAACGAAAACGTCGCCACGATGCGGCTTGATGAAGTTATAACTAAATTTATCGACAAAGACCTGATCTCCTGTGTCCACTGCGCCCCTCGCAATAATTTCGCCACGGTGATAAGCTCGGCCGGGGAAGACATTGAAATCATGAGTGAGCGTCTCGGGCGGCGCGTAAACGAGAAAATTTTGCTGCTGACAGTTGAGCCGCGAGAGCGTGAAAAAGAACAGAAATTTTCTCGGCTCAATCTGAAGAATCCGGTCATCCTCACGCGAGACAACATCGATGTAGTTGCGGCCCAACATAATGAACTCGCCGACTTGCCGCAGAATGTTCGGCGCCGGCGCCGTGCTGGGATGACCGATAATCCCATTTAAAGTGGGCTGCATGGATCCGGTTGGAATCTTAAACGGCTGCAAAAAATAGGAACGAATCCCAACCGCCACCACAATCGCTACTAAGATTACCTCACAATTTTCCCGCCAATGCGATTCCCAGGTTACGGGTGTCAGCTTGTGTAGTGTTGCATCGAGCGCTTCCGCTGTCCCCTTTATCTGTTCGTGATCGTGTTTACGCAGGGCGGCGCGCAGGTTTTCCATGCCGTCGACAATCTCTTGGCGATTAGAGGGGCTGAGCAGATCGTTCTTATAGCGCAGATATTTTTGAGCATGTCGCAAGAGCAGTTTGCTGTGTTTGATGTAACGACGCATAAAACCTGCGAGCTTTAGATACTGGATCTCGATATTGAATGCTGAGGGATGGGCGTTTGCTTCTTCATGGTCATTGCGCCTTGAGCACCTCAATGAACGCTTCCTGCGGAATGTTAATCTTGCCGATGCTCTTCATT
>VBQB01000035.1 GCA_005887855.1 Verrucomicrobiota bacterium
AGCCGCGTTAGCGCTGGCGTTTCCATTCTACTGGCATCGGAACCCACCGACGAGCTCAATTCCAGAGAAGAGCATTGCAGTGTTACCCTTCCTGGATCTTAGCCAGGCAAAAGATCAGGAATATTTCTGCGATGGCATGAGCGAGGAAATTCTCGACGCCCTAGCCAAGGTAGATGGGTTGCGCGTCGTGGCCCGCACTTCGTCGTTCTCGTTCAAAGGAAAAAACCCCGACGTGAGTGATCTTGGGAAAAAGCTCAACGTCGAAAATGTAGTGGAAGGAAGTGTGCGACGGGACGGGAATCGCGTTCGCATTAGCGCGCAGTTAATTAATGCGCGAAACGGTCTTCAGCTTTGGTCGGAAACTTACGAACGCGAATTGCAGGGCGTGTTTGCGCTGCAGGATGAAATCACTCGCGCAATTGTTGACGCGCTCAAGATCAAGCTGGCCATTTCGCTTCCCGCCCATCAACAACGGAACACGGAGGGATACGACCTTTATTGACAAGGCCTCTATCTCTCGAACAAAGGCAGCGAGGAGGATTTGCGAAAGGCCCTCAGCCTTTTTGAGCGGGCTCTCGAGAAAGATCCGACATTTGCGCGTGCCTGGACTGGGATCGCAAAAGTTTGGTTTTTTTTAGCGGACGTTTACGTAAAACCGCTCGACGCTTATCCGCAATCGAAGGCGGCCGCGTTGAAGGCGATTGCGCTCGACGAGAAAGATGCGGAGGCGCATTGCTATCTTGGGGAAGCGAAACGAATCCTGGATTGGGACCTGCCGGGAGAGGATGTGGAGTTGCAACGCGCTCTACAGCTCGATCCCAATTCGGCACCCGTTCACTTCTTCCTGGCGTTACCGCCGCTCTTCCGAGGCGACCTGAAAGAAGGGCTCCGGCTTGTGCTGGAAGCTGAAAAATTGGACCCACTCTCGCCGATTATTAGCTACGTTGCCACCGCCGCCTACCGCGAGAAAGGAAATTTCGCAGAAGCGATTGCGCTCTACACGAAAGCTCAGGAGGAGCAGCGTTTCCCGAGTAGCGGCCTTGCCGTTACCTATGCGCGGATGGGCCAGCAGGTCGAGGCAAAGAAGATTCTCGATCAACTCCTGCAAGAAAGGCAGACCCGATACGTCTCGGCCCAGACGATCGCGGCAATTTATGTCGCATTCGGCGAAAAAGAAGAAGCTTTCCGCTGGCTTGAGCGCGCCGCTACGGACCACTCGGGA
This sequence comes from Verrucomicrobiota bacterium, assembly GCA_005887855.1. The sequence continues at coordinate 1,223 of VBQB01000035.1, forward strand.
ACGCTACAGTGGATTGCATTTCTTCCCGACTTTGGCGCGCTCCGTTCCGACGTACGTTTCCCTCAATTTCTGCGACGAATCGGCGTCTCGCACGGCTCAATTTTGGCGATTACGGAAACAACTCTGGTAGAGACGAAAGATCCGAACGCCCAAACACACCTCTCCCTTAGGATCGGGGTGAAGCCACGACCAAATACTCAAAATGGTCACGTCGTTAGGCTAGCGGTCTCTTTCTACGACCGCACGAAAGATAACAAAATGAAGCTAACTGATGCGCGGGTTGGTTATGATTGGATTACGGCTACACGCGACTGGACGGATGCGACTCCGAAATTCCTCGCGGCAACTTACGTCCGTCCAAAGACCCAAGCGCCTTCACCTGAGGGACGCCAATATGGCGGATTCATTGTCCGAGTGTATTTCGACGGCCAGTTACAAGATGCGCGAGCGACGACGCCGGAATTACTGACGCTCTTTCCGGCTCCAGATCAGTTGGCGCCGCCTCCCAATGCGGCCCCCAGTCCGTCGAACTAGCTCAACACTTAACAAGTCCCCCGGCGCTGCAGATTTGAGAGAATCCTTGTTAACCGTGCCGTACTTCGCTAAACCACGGAGAATTGGCGAGAGGAGCTTGTAATCAACAGACCATCGATCTGGTGCGCCAAGTTGGGCATAGCGGGAATTCTTTTGTGCCTGGCCTCGATTACACTTGGTCAGGAGACACCGCTCACGCCACAGACGGCCGCACAGGCTGGCGTTACGATCGAGCAGGTCATAGTGACCGGCTCAAACATTCCGACCGCAGAAGAAGTCGGGCCGAATCCAGTGGACACCTATCGTCCGCAAGACATCGAGAAATTAGGCGTCCGCAACGCGACGGATTTGCTTGTCAAGCTGCCTCAAGAAGCGGGTTCGACCATCAACCAAAACATCGCCAACGGCGGTGACGGTAGTGTCATCCCTAACCTGCGCGGCTTGCTGCCCAAAGAAACTTTGGTGCTCATCGATGGAAAGCGCGTCGCCATAACTGGGTTGGCCGGTGGCGTGGACATCAACCTCATTCCTTTCCCGTTGATCGATCATATCGACATCCTGAAGGATGGCGCCTCGGCCATTTACGGTTCCGACGCGGTGGCCGGAGTGTTCAACATCTTTTTGAAACACAAATTCCGTGGTTTGGAGATCGGGGGCAGTATTGGGAACACAAACCTGGGAGCATCGAACGACGCGCGCGAGCTTGAAGGCTGGCTCAAAGCCGGTGTGGGAGATGACAAGACCGACATCGTGGTGATTGCCGATTTCTACGATCGAGCCGCCATCTTCAGCCGCGACCGCGACATCAGCAGTAATGGGTTCGCGAAGCCGTGGGGAGGTTTTGAACTTCGCAATAGCTATCAACCCGGCGCTATAAAATTCTTCGCCTTCCGATTGAAGCCACAATTTAACAAGCCGAAACCGCACTCTTCTGCGGGCCCAGCCGACAATCCGAGATATACCAGCCACATTCCTTATCCGGATGGAAACTTCGCGTTTTTCAACTTCGCGGCTTTGTCACCGTCAATTCCGGGGGCTGATCGTCAAGTCTACTATGCTTCTTTGACCCGCGATCTTTGTGACAAATACCTGGTATTGTTTGCCGACTTTAAGTACGCGCGCTCTTATTTCCATTCAACCCAGGCGCCGACCCCATTTGTGCCGGATCCATTTCACAACGCGGCTGGCTTCCCCTTCGATGGTGCGGCCGGCATCAGTGTGCCACTGCAAAATGCGTTTAATCCGTTCACGGTAGCGAACGCGACCTTGCCGCCGGGCACGCCTTATGCAGGAACCCCTGTGTTTAGCGGCGTTCGCTATCGCGCTTTGGAACTGGGTAACAGATTTTCTCCGACCACCTTTAACGATATTCTTTTTGACATCGGCCTTCGCGGTGAGATGAGCGAATTTGGCGATTACTTCAAGACATGGAACTGGGAAGCGGGTTTCCGTTATTCCCGGAACGAGGAGGAAATTCAATCGCGAAACGTTGTCAGCCAGTCCGGATTGCGAGAGGCTCTCATGGATACGAACCCGGCGACAGCTTTTAATCCCTTCCTGAATCAGGGAACCGTAGGTTTCGGTTATACAGGAAGTCCGGGAGCGACGACCCGCCAGACGCCGGCGGCGCGGAACAGAGTCTATGTTACCCTGCATGACTCTGGCCAATTTGAGTTACCTTTGGGCTATCTCACGTTTAACGGCGATCTGTTTAATCTTCCGGCCGGGCCGGTCTCGTTTGCGATTGGCGGCGAGTATCATGGGGAACGGTGGAGGAGGGATCCGGACTCGCTGAACACCTCATTTAACACCATTGGTTCCGTGGATTCGGAAGCCTCAGAGGTGAACCGTGATGTTTGGTCAATCTATGAGGAAGTGCGGGTCCCGATCACCAGTCCAACATGGAACTTCCCCGGCTTCTACAGCTTGGAAGTGGACTTTGCCGAGCGCGAAGAATGGTTTAGCCAGAATACATCTCAGACCCTGGCTTTCGCCAGGGGGCACTCCCAGTTTAACGCGCAGAAACCAAAGGCATCGGTGCGCTGGCAGCCGCTCGACCCGAAGTATATCGGGGCGGTGACCTTGCGTGCGACCTACACGGAAGCGTTTCATGCACCCCAGCTGATCGAGTTGTCGCCGGCGGGCCAGCAAAGCTTCCCGACGGTGAACGATCCAGCGTCGAAAGGCCAGACCGAAAACCAAATTACGGAAATCATCACCGGAAGTCCTAACTTACAACCCGAGACCGCCTATGAATGGAGTGCCGGGATAGTTTACAGTCCGAAATGGCTCAAAGGGCTTACGCTGAGCGTCGATTACTGGAATATTTCCCTTCGATCGATTGCGGCGAATCTGGGCGCGCAATTTATTATCGATAATAACATCACCGACCTGATTCAGCGTGGCGTTAGCACAATTCCTGGTGCACTTGGCCCAATCACCCAGATCACCGATCCCACCGCCAACCTCTCGAGAGCGCAGCTGGACGGAATCGACTACGAAGCGATCTATATTATGGACTCGACGATTTTCGGCGGTCCCGATTGGGGTAGGTTGACCTTTACGGTTAACGGGACTTACTTGAATAAGTTTGACTTCACGCCTTTTCCCGGTGATTCGGCGATTAATCTGGCGGGTCAATTTTTGTCGACGTCGTTCACCTTTAGCGGCTCGCTGCCACGGGATCGAGCTTACTTCAGTCTGTTCTGGGATGGCCCGGCTGACACCTGGATGGGTGGTTTCGATGCTGGGGCGACGGTTCACTACACTGGCCAGTATCATGATACGGTGGACTTGGTTGACGCGGGCTTGAACGGTCGCCTAATCCGAGAGTGGATTACGCTCGATCTGATTGCATCGTATGCGTTCAATTTGCCGCCGCCCGGGCCGGCCGAGGTGCCTGGTTTTGCCAAGGATGGTGGTAAGAACGTGAAGATGGACGGGAAAGAGAAGAACGTCCTGCCTGTCTCCACCGCCGAGTACAACCCGTGTGGATGGCGCGCCTGGCTCAATGGCACGACCATCACAGTTGGGATGCAGAACGTGTTCGATGAAGATCCGCCCTTCGTGGCCGGAAACTTTGAGAATAACTACGATGAATCCCTTGCCGATGTCCGAGGCCGGTTCTGGTATGTCCAGTTGAAGAAGAGATTCTAGATTTTAGGCTGCAACAATTCACAGCGGCCGGGCCTCTCACGGGGCCCGGCCGTTTGCTTTTTTTAAAGTCATCTCAGATACTTTTATCTTGCGAGATCAGGCTTGATTTTCCGGGCGGTTTGAGAAAAGCTTAGCTCCCCCAAAGGCATGCAGTACGTTAGCGCGTTTTCACGTCCGCAAACTGTCCCGGCTGGGCTTGCCGCCGCGCGAAAGCCTAACTTGTGGATTCTGGACAGTTGGCGCGACCTGATTTTGTACGTCTGCACGCCGCTGGTGATCGTGCCGGTTTTCCTCGTGGCACAAGCGCGTTGGAGCGCGGAAGACATTTATCTTTTTGTCGCTGCCTTCGGCGCGATGGGCCACCACTTGCCAGGGATGATCCGCGCCTACGGCGATCGAGCGCTATTCCAGCGCTTCAAGTGGCGTTTCATTTTTGCGCCGATTTTTTTGGTGGTCGTCTCCACGATCTTCGCTTTGTGGGACCTGAAAGGCATCGTCCTGATCGCTTTTGTCTGGGGCGTCTGGCACGGCATGATGCAAACGTATGGGTTCTGTCGCATCTACGATGCGAAAGTGGGCTCATTCGCTGAGCTGACGCGTCGTCTTGATTTCGCATTGTGCGGGATCTGGTTTGCAACAGCGGTCCTTCTCTCATCGCAGCGAATGACCGATACGCTGGAAACTTATTACGCCGCGGGAGGGCCTTTCATCCCGCCCGGGGTGCTCCGAGCAGCACAGCAAGGGTTGCTTGCGTTGGCGCTGGCAGTTTCGGGCGTCTTTCTGGCAAATTTTATCCGGATGTGGATTCGCGGGAAGCGACCAAGTCCAGTAAAGCTGGTGCTTCTCATCACGAGCATTTCTTTTTGGTGGTACTGTAACAACATCGTCGCAAGCGTTCTCGTTGGGATTGCGTTGTTCGAAGTCTTTCACGATGTGCAGTACCTTTCGCTGGTTTGGATCTATAATCGCAAACGAGTTGAGACGGACAGTTCGATCGGCGGGTTTATGCACTTCGTGTTCCGGCGCAGCGGCTCGCTGATCGGTCTGTACGTGGGCCTGATCTTCGCCTACGGGGCGCTGGGTTACTTCAAGTCGAGTATCGACATCGACGTAGTCAAACGGGTGCTCACCGGAGTGGTGACGGCTTCGGCGCTACTCCATTTTTATTACGACGGATTCATTTGGAAAGTGCGCGAGAAATCTACTCGACAATCTCTTGGCATCGGCGGCGGCACAGCCGATGTTTCGACGAACGCTTTTCTCCCGAGCTGGGCATTGCACGGCGCGAAATGGGTGGCCGTTTTTGTCATTCCGCTTGGCGCACTCTGGTTTGGACAGGTGCGTCTCCCTCAGAGTGAACTTGAACATTCAGCATGGATCGCCGCCGATCTTCCTGCTTCTGCCCGGGCGCATACCAATTACGCCAAGGCTCTACAGGAGGCTGGCCGGCTCGATGAAGCTGGCGCGGAATTTTCCACCGCGCTACGTTTTAATCCGAATTCCGCAAAGGCCCACGCCAATTTGGCCACAGCCCTGATTGGCAAAGGAAACTTGGAAGAGGCGCAGACCCATTTTGAAGCAGCGTTGCGGATTGACCCTAACAACGCCCAGTACCATTCCGGTTATGCATTCGTTCTGGAGCGATTTGGCCGCCCTGAGCGAGCAGCGGCGGAAATCGAAGCTTCCGTCCGATTAGATCCAAAGTCTGCGCAGGCCCGCTACAGCTATGGCGCGTTCCTGGAAAAACAGGGGAAACTCGAGCAGGCAATTGGGCAATACCGACAGGCTGTCCAAGCCGATCCTCATTACGTCGATGCTCAACTCGATCTGGCAAGTGCGCTTTTCGCAAAGGGCGATTTGCAGGAAGCAAAGGCACATTATCTGGAGGGGAGTCGGCTCAAGCCAGAGCTTGCCCAGCCTCATAACGACTTGGGAAAAATTTTCATGCGCGAAGGCGATGTTTCCCGCGCGATCGTGCAATTCGAAGAAGCGTTACGTCTTCATCCCGACTTTCCGGAGGCCGCGGAAAACTTGCGCATGGCCAAGGCAACCGACGCTCAGTTTCCTTCGCAACCGCCCAGGTAGGTTAGTCGGCTGCTCTCGCCGTGATTCGCGCGTTTACCGGTGCCGGTAGCAGCTAATATTCACTTTGGTCGCGGACGCCTGTCTGCGGCGCAGCGGATCATCCCCCTTGCGGATGGGCACGCCGCTCATCGCGATGACCAAAGGAGCCTCGTATAATGCGACATAACTTTTAGAATGTGGGATCGCCTTTTCGAGCGCGGTGTTTCGATCTTGTCTCGAAAGCCCTTGGAACAATTTTCTAGCATCGATGATAGCCCAGCGTTTTAACGCTGGGTGACGGTGGTATACTCGCATCGAGTCCGGCAGGGACGAAAGCAGTAATCGATTATGCATTCGTTCACGAGTTGCCTCATACATTGTGTCTGGAGCACGAAAAATCGCGAACCGTACTTGAGTGTTGAGCTACGTGATCGCCTCTGGCGATATCTGGGTGGCATCGCGAAACAAAATCAGATGAAGGCGCTTGCCATCGGCGGAGCTGGCGATCATGTCCATATTCTGCTCGCTTTGCCACCAACATTGTCGCTCTCAAAAGCGATGCAGCTTCTGAAAGCAAATTCATCTAAGTGGATTCGAGAAACGTTTCCAAAAATGGGTTCCTTTGCCTGGCAGGAAGGCTACGGCGCATTCAGCATCGGCGCCTCCGGGATCGAGGCGACAACCGCCTACATTCGAAATCAGGCAGAGCACCATCGCAGGCGATCGTTCCGCGAGGAATTCATGACGATGCTTCACAGACACGGCTTCGATTATGACAAATCAATGCTGGATTGGACTATTCTTCCGTCCCTTCCGGGACTCTCTAAACTCTCTGATCTGCAGGCCCAGCGTTAAAACGCTGGGCTATTGCCGGTAAAAATGTTTGCCAACACTGCGTTTTCGAAATCTGGCAACCCGCGCGAGACGCGACGATCGCTTTTGAGCCGGGATTGGCTTTTGGGTTTCTGTCTGATTGGCATCACTCTCATCGCCTACGGACAAACGTGGCATGCTGGATTCATTTGGGACGACGAATCGCATTTGACCCAAAATCCGTGCATCATTGGCCCGCTCGGATTGAAGGAAATCTGGACCAGCACTCAGGCGGTCTATTACCCGTTGGTGCTGACGACTTTTTGGATTCTACACAAGTTCTTTGGCCTAAACCCGTCGCCGTACCACATGCTCAATGTGCTCATGCATGCCGGCTCGGCGGCATTGCTCTGGCGCGTGTTGCGGCAACTCAACGTGCGCGGCGCGTGGTTGGGAGCGGCCCTCTGGGCATTGCACCCAGTCATAGTGCAATCGGTCGCGTGGGTAACGGAATTAAAAAATACTCAGTCCTGCCTGTTTTATCTTTTGTCGATCTTCTGGTTTTTGAAGGTGGATGCGAACGAAACGAGCGATCGCGTGCGCTGGTGGCGTTTTGGTTGGGCGCTTCTGTTCTTTGTCTTGGCGATCGTGAGCAAACCTTCCACGGTAATGCTGCCCGGCGTGCTTGCGCTCTGTGTCTGGTGGCGGAGAGGGCGAATTCGATGGCGCGATATCGCGAACCTTATTCCGTTCGTTCTGATTTCGGCACTCGCAAGCGCCTGGACGATTTGGGAACAGAAGTTCCATTCGGGTGCGAGCGGCGCGGAGTGGGCGCAAACATGGCCGGACCGGCTCATCATTGCGGGTCGCGCG
>VBQB01000036.1 GCA_005887855.1 Verrucomicrobiota bacterium
GTAAGCGTCATCGTCCCGAATTACAATCACGAAAAATACTTGCCGGAGCGGCTGCGTTCCATCACAGGACAAACTTACGAGAACATGGAAATCATCCTGCTGGATGATGCTTCCACGGACAACAGCCGGGCCATTCTACAGAACTTTTCGAGCGAGGAGCGTCGGGCGCACTTCATTCCAAATACGCAAAACAGCGGCTCGACGTTCAAACAATGGCGCAAGGGGCTGTCTCACGCACGTGGAAAATATGTCTGGGTCGCGGAGTCTGACGACGCTGCGGAACCGGCGTTCCTCGAAACTTTAGTCGAGAAGCTCGAAGCGAATCCGGGGTTGAGCCTCGCCTACTGCCAGCTGCAAATGATGTCTTTAAATGGTGAGAAGCTTGGCACCCCGGAAGAACCTTGGCTCAGCGAAATCGATCCACTGCGTTGGAACACGGATTTTGTCAACGACGGAATCGACGAGATCCGGCGCTCGCTGGTGGTGAAAAACACGATGTTGAATGCGAGCAGCGTGGTCTTCCGAAACGCGGAAGGCATTGCGGATTTGGTGGATGATTCGATGCGTTTTTGCGCTGATTGGCTTTTCTGGGTGCGGCTGTTGCAGCGCGGCGGCGTGGCCTATATTGCCAAGCCACTGAGCCAATGGCGGATCCATAGCTCCAACGCTCGCAAGCGACCGCCAGGTGAATTGGAATGGCTGGAAGGCGAGCGCGTGCTCTTGGAAGCCATTGAAATACTGAAAATGACCCCACCTGAGCGAGATCGGATCTTACTCGATTTTCTACGCAAATGTTGGAAATGGCGTATCGAAGCCGTCCCTCTTGAGCGAGAATCAGTCCCCAAAAAATAGATTCAAGAAACGGATTTCACAAATGGGCCGCACACCGAGTCATGAATATTGCGATCCAGCGCGATGCCGATCATATCGCACCCGCCACGACGAAAACCGTTGCTTTGAGGCAGACAACTACGCAGTCTTTCGATTTATCTCCGTATCCTGAAGCTCATTGAACAAGCATTTGAATAACAAACTCCTCCTCTGCTTTCGAGAATTTATCGCAGCAGCGCTTAACCGGAAGAAACTCTTCAATGCGCAAGCGCCCAACGCAACAGGTGTGGACGCCACTTCGGTGGTTGTTTTCCAAAACGAGGGATGGTGCCCGATCTGCGAAGCGAGGGTTACGTTTTCCGCGCGCAACTCTTGGTTTAGAGACCACTACCTTTGTGATCGATGCGGCTCCATCCCGCGTGAAAGAGCGTTGATGCACGTTATCCAGACGCGGTATCCCAATTGGCGCGATCTTACTATTCACGAAAGTTCTCCTGGTAACAGAGGTGCAAGCGTCAAGTTAGCCCAACAGTGCCGATCCTACACACCGTCTCAATATGATCCGCAGCTGGGTTTTGGAAATACTCATCCAAACGCTGGTTACCGTAGCGAGAACCTTGAAAATCAGACATTTCCCGACGAAGCTTTCGATCTCATTGTCACTCAAGATGTTTTTGAACATGTTTTTGATGCTCCTGCGGCTTTCATGGAAATCGCCCGCACGCTTAGGCCTGGGGGAGCCCATATCTTTACGACTCCACTTATTAACAAAGACAAGCCTTCGGAAAGGAGGGCATCCATTTCGGACGGAGGGATCGTTTATCACCACTCTCCCGAGTATCATTACAATCCTATGAGCGCAGAAGGCTCGCTGGTCACCTGGGATTGGGGCGAAGATATCGTCACTCATATAAAGAATGCCAGTGGGCTTGATACACAAGTTGTTGCACTGGACGATCTTAAGATGGGCATTCGCGCGGAGTATATCGAAGTGCTGGTGACGACTCGCCCGATTGAGGCAGAATAGTTGGAAGCCGGATCTCGCTTCATGCACTCCGTCTTCATCCGTAGCATTTAGCAACGTGGATTTTTCCAGTGTGGGTTATTCTCCGTAAGGCTACGATTTGGGACAATTGTGATTTAATTCAAGGGGGGTTCATTTTGCTTGCCTTGACTGTAGTCGGTGGCGTGATTGGTATGGTTCCGCCAATGACCATATGTGGATCACGGGCCAGCAGTGGTATTTCGACGCTGGAAGGTCAGCGCTGGATTGCATCAAGTCAGCACTTACCACCGCACACATCGCACCGACGTCGATTCTCGACCTGCCGTGCGGCCACGGACGGGTCTGTCGGATGCTGAGGGCGTTTTTCCCCGATGCCCATCTGACTGTCACCGATCTCGACCATGACGGGGTGGACTTCTGCGCTGCGCAGTTTAACGCGACGCCGGTTTATTCGCACGAGGATATCTGGCGCGTCAGCCTCGACCAGTGCTTCGATCTGATCTGGTGCGGATCGCTGTTCACGCAACTGGATGCTCCGCAATTGCCGGACTTCCTCGGCTTTTTTGCCGAGCACTTGTCGCCGGATGGCGTGCTCGTCTTCACCACCCATGGACGGCAGCCGATCCAGTGGATGCGAGAAGGGTTTTTTGACTATGGCCTGAGCCGCGAAGAACAGCGCACGCTCATCGAGGGATACGTCAAGGAGGGATTCGGATTCGTTTCGCCCAGCAACCAGGCGTTCGGCATCTCGCTTTCCTCGATGGCTTTTGTGTGTCGGCAGCTCGAACGGTGGCCGTCGCTGCGGCTTATTGACTTTCATGAAGCCGGGTGGACCGGCCACCAGGACGTGGTGTCCCGCCTTAGGTTGCGAAAGCCGCGGCCGAATCTTGATGAACTCATGGTTTGGATGACTTTAAGTTACTCACTTTTGTAAGGTAGTGGGCCGTGCACCGTGCGGTTTATAACACCTGTGCTGCAACTCTGCAATGCGCTAGCCTCCTGTCGCGGTTTGGAGTCGGTGCATGATATGTATCAAGCAATCCGATTTTGCGGAACCAGGTCTATCATGCGGAAACACGTTTATCAATATATAAAGGACCCTATAATCTGATGAGCAGAATTTTGACTCTCGCCTACTGCCGACTGCAAAATCGTGTCTCCAAACGACGAGAAGCTTGGCCCCCGGATGAGCCTTGGGTGAGCGAAAGACATCCGCTGCGTTGGAAAGACGGATTTTGTCAACGAAGGAATCGACGAGATTGTCGCCCGATGGCAAATCATCGGGCAGCTTTAGCTAACTCTTGCCTTTCACGTATAAGTAAACTGGGATAGAGAGACTTAGTCTGACGTTGAAAAATGAAACACAACGAAAGTAGTGAGACAAAGAGGGGAGTTGTATTCCAGTTAGCTATAGATTGGTTTATACCTCTTTGCGTTTGGGTCATGGTTATGCTATTAATTGGTTTCGGCGTTGCATCGAAGAGCGCAAAGGCGGTTACCCCCCCATGGTATGACGCCATGGAGTATTTCTACAAAGCAAAAACAACCTGGCAGTGCTTTTCAAAAGGCGATTGGGCCGCTGTTCTGGAAGCAGTGCCGTCTCGTAGGCCACCTCTGACCGCTCTGATCCTCTATCCGGTTGGATTCAACACCTCGATTCAGAGTTTTTATTTCCGATCGACCTTCGTTCCGATTCTGCTCGCATCATTAGCACTGTTGTTGCCTCTCGCGTTTGTAGCCGTGAGACGCCTTGAGAGAATTCTTGCGGTTGCAATAGCGTGCGCAGGGGCGAGCATGCCGATGTTCTATCACTTCGAGCCGAATAGGATCGAGCTAAACAGCAAAGTAGACTCCTATTGGGGATTGGTCGACCCACTCCTTGCCGCATTTTCTGCTCTGGCTGTGGCTTTTGTCATCCTCGGGGTTCAAAGGAGGTCTTGGGCCGTAGAAACGGCGGGATGGATCGCGGTGGCCCTTTCGATTTTTATAAAGCCGGCCGGGGTTCTAATAGCTTTTGTCGCGCTTGGTATCTCTTGGGCCGAAGGTCTCATTCGGTTGCTTCAAGGCATAAGGTCGAAGTCCGGTGAAAGAGTAAGCAAGAGGCGAATCGCAAGGCTGTGTTGTTACCATGTTCCCATGACTTTAGTCGCTGTTGGGTTGTGCGGAGCAACCGTCACCATAGCCCTGAGATCTTCTTTTTTGGGAAAGGACAATATAGAGCTTTTCGCTTCCGGCTCAAAAATAGTGCGCGGCTGGCTTACAGGCCCGCCGCTTCTTCCTGTACTGCTCGGAATTCTTCCCGAGACTCTCGGCTGGTTCTGGCTGGTGGCTTTGGTTGGTCTTGTGTTTTTTGTGCTACTAAAAATCCGTTCGTTGCTCGATTCGTTGCAAGTCGGATTAACGGTCAGGTTAACTAGCTGTACGGTTATCCTGGGGTGCGCTGTTTATTGGTGGTGGTTTATCTCATCTCCGCAACCCCGCTATTTATATCCCTTCCTGTTGATTCCAGTCGCATGGTTGAGCCACGATATGTTCAGCGTGATAAAGCGGCGCTCAATCGGCGTTCAAGAAGGAGCGGTCGCGTATTTTTTCGCTCCCGCGTTGGGAGTCATCATTTTATTGTGGATGCCAACACCTCCGCCGGCGATACAAAAACTGCTCGGAGTAAATCTTACCGCAGGGACTTTTGCACAAGATGTAAACCTTGGCCACAGACTGCTGGCTGAATGTGCAGATCAGCAAAAGCCGTTGACGTTATATAGCTTGGCCGCAGGGCGGGATGGCGTTGCAATAAGCGTTCAACAATATCTAAGAGGTATCTTAGACGAGCCTGGGTATTCCTTTAACGGTATTGCGTCGATCGACTGGCGCCGGGCACCGGGCGTTCGCCTTGATGAACTCGTTTCCTCTGATCTGGTGCTTTGCGCTAGATGGATCCCAGACCAGACGGAGAAGAGTTTCCTTGTCAGTGTCGTCAAGGAGCGCAGACGGAATTGGTACAGGATGAAAGCAACCGACTCCAGTTACGAATTCTCTCTGTACCGTGATGCATGTCCAAGAACGTATTTTGAGGAGGTCGATGCGGTCGTCCACTGTCTGAATACTATGACGAACGCGGATGGACTACAGCTAATTTTCGATGGCGATCTCCGAGCCTATAGAATTGTAGATCGAGACAAGCTCGCTGCGGCTCTTGCAAGATGGGCCGGGAACGTTAGATGGCTTACGGCGTTTCCCGAGCACAACAAGAGCTTCTTGGAGAAGCACTCCGAGGATTCAATGTGATCGTAACTCGCGCCTGACACGAGACAAAAGATCGCCATGCCCAGGATGACCACTTTCGAGGCTGGCCTTGGCTAACCCGCCATTCGCAATCATCAGTCGGGTCCACAGCGATCCGCGCTGGCATCGCGTTCTGGCAGCTGGCGAACTTGTGTCGATGCTGCCAAAGGGCGCAGGGCCACAGAGTCGAAGATAAATAGAGAGCTCACTCCGCACACGTCAGGCAGGAATGCTTCGACCGCACGTCAGGTCATGATGTGAATAGATTCACGTACCAGTCCGAGCTCTCGCTTTTCCAGTCAGGAAGGAGTGGGATGAGTCCCTTGCTTGGGACTTGGCGGATCACCATGCCTTTGTCCCGGAGAGCCGCGATGAAGTCATTGCGTTCGCTCCGGCCTGCTTTAAAGCGAAGGGGCAAATTTCAAGGAGAAGCTTTATGTCCGGGTTATCCGCCGAAACACGGTTCGCCCCTTTCAAGGCGTGAAGCTCAAATCCCTGCAAATCCATTTTGATCAAGTCGACGTGTTCTCCGGATTTGACGTAATCGTCAAGCCTCGTTGATCGAATAGAAAGAGTTCGCCGCGTTTCTCCTTCTTTCGGGTAAACCCGATGATCTACATTCAGCTCCTCGGAAATGTAGAGCGGCGACTCTCCTGTCTTGTTACTCACTGCGAACTGGTTCAAGCGTACATTTGAAAGCTTACGTGTAGCAGCACGCAATCGTTTAAAATTGTCGGGCGAAGGTTCGAATGAATGAACAACACCGGTCGAACCAACACAGTGGGAGAGAAACTGCGAATAAACACCGATATTCGCACCCGCGTCCAAAACGGTAGCTCCCTCAGACAAGATACTTTCAGCAGCTGCCGCTCCGCACGATCACGGTAGGTCTTGTTAGGCGACATAAAGCGGTCGATAGATGGGAAAGGCGTGTTCGTAAACCTTATTTCCAATGCTACGAAGGAGCGAAGCCGACATTTTAGCGTCGCGCCAGAGTTGTTGTGAAGAAGGAGGCACACAGGCGCGGAAAATTGCGGCTGAATGCGAGGTCCGTCGAAAAAAATCTCCGATAAAGAGAATGCGGGATCGGGAGTCTGCGCGAGATTCCACCAGTAACCATGTAGGATAGGGCGCTAAAGGGCCGGGTCGATAGACTCGCAACATCGAAATTCTCGTTCAATCGTTGCAGCCATTCGCGCCGCCGGAAAAAGATCAGCCACGGTAACGCGATATTCGCCGATGCCAGCGGGCCCTGCACCTTGGCTAACTCCGGCTCCGAAATGCGGAAATCCACTGGTTCGTAGTGCAGATACTTGAAGATGGGAGTCGATAACACGGAGAAAAAAGGCTCAGTCGCAATGACTTTGCCGCCGGGTTTTAATTTGCTGGCAGCACAGTTAAGAAATGCAATAGGGCTTTTCAGATGATGTAACACGTTCGTGAGCGTGATGACATCAATGCTGTTGTCTTTAATTGCCTCTAACTTGTCGATCTCGTGGCAGTCAAACACAAGATCGAGATAATCGAGATCAAGCACGTCGCTTGTTATGATGTTTGGAAGAAATTGTTTCAGAGGCGAGGTGCCACTTCCTACCTCGAGTATTGAGAGCGTCGACGGATTTGGAACGTCCCTGAATTGGTCGTGGTAAAGCTCGCGATACCAAAAAAGAAGATTCTTGTTAGCGCCAAGCCGCGCACGGTTACGCAATGTCGCGGCTCGGTCTTTAGCCTCCTCGCTCTGCACGACCGTCAACACGCTGCTCATTTGATCGCGCGGATATAAAGCGAACCGGCGAACTCCGAGATGACAGGCACCTTCTCCAGAAACCGGCCGAGCGCGTTCACGCGGTCGATCAGAGCAACCGGCGTTTTTGGATGCAGAAAATCGAACGGATCGATTCGAACGTCACGATAGCCTGTTTGTTCGAGCAGGCGCCTGAGTGGCCACCGAAAGAAGGCCGTCTCATCCGGTGAGTCGCCAAGCTTTCGTTTAATCCAGGGAATGTTCTTTTGCATCGCAATCTGTGGGTTCAGCATGTTCGGCTCTGTAAAATAGATTGTACCCGCCGGCTTCAACACGCGGTATATGTCGCGTAGCGCCTCTTCGATTTCGAGATGATGCAAAACCGAGCTGCCCACGACGGAGTCGAACACACCTTCAGAATAGCTCAGCGCATAGGCATTCTGGATTTGATAACGAACATTTGAGGCAGAGCAGTTGGCCCTCGCTATTTCCAGGAGCTCGAGTGATACGTCGATCGCGATAATGTCCGCTCCCGAGCGCGCCAGTTCTCGAGTGAAGTAGCCAGTGCCACATCCCAACTCAAGCGCCGTCATTCCGGGCTCCAAATGATTGCTAAGCATTTTCACCCGGCGCACCCAGCGCAGTTTCCCCGCCGGAGTCTCCCAATTCCAAATTTTCCCGGCCCCGTGCGCCAAGAGATATTTCCCGTGCTCAATCTCGCTTTTCAGGCGGTCCGTCATCTCACGTTGAGTTTTCAGATAAACTTAATTTTGCCAGCGGCAAATCCAAGCATCCGTAGCAGGATCAGACCGTGCTTCCAGCGTTCGATGTTGGTCGAACCGTAGGTGCGTTCGCGATAGTGCACCGGCACCTCCACGATGCGCAAGGCCATACGCGCGGCGCCGAAAATAAGGTCGAAATCGCCAAAGGGATCAAACTCGCCAAAATATTCTCTGTGCGACGCCAGCTTACGGTAGTTCTCCAGGGTCAAAACCTTCGTCCCGCATAGTGTGTCTTTGAACCGTTGACCGAGGATAAACGAAAACATCACCGCGAAAAATTTGTTCCCGAGCAGGTTAAAAAATCGCATGGCCTGCTTTTCCAAAGGATAAATAAGCCGGCTGCCATTGATGAATTCCCCTTTGTTGCTCACAATCGCATTATAAAAACGCGGTAATTCTTCCGGAGGCACGGTCAGGTCGGCATCCAGGATCATTAGAATATCCTTCTGCGCCAGAGCAAAGCCTTTCCGGACCGCATCCCCTTTTCCTTTGCCCTCCTGCCGATCAATCCGAATCGTGCGGGTGCCCTGATATTTTTGCTGCATTTGACAAATGGTTTCCCAAGTATTGTCGGTCGAATCGCCTTCAATAAAAATCAGTTCGTCATCCGGCCCCATGGCCGGGGTGCGCAAGATTGCCGCCTCAATGTTTCCTGCTTCATTTCGAGCAGGCACGACGACAGAAACAGAAGGAGCGGCGCCCGGGTTTGAGTTGGACTGGCTGACTGGGCGAGCCACCACGATGTTGAGCAGGTTGAAAAGACGAAATCCCGGCAATGGTGCCAGGAAACGGTTAGCGAAATAACTGAGCACTGGAATATACGCCGGGATGAGTAGTTTACTATCCTCGCGCACCAGTTCATAGCCCGCGAGCAGAAGAAGATTTCGCGCGTCCTCCGGAGCGATCCAGTTCTCTTCGGGAGTCTTGGTCCGCAGTCCCAGCGCGGTAGCGACACGGAGGAGTGGTCTCCAAAGATTGCTGTAAAAGGTGATGATAAGCCGCACCGACGGCCACAACATCTTCCGAAGATCTTCCAAAAAGGTCTGGATGTCCGCCTCATAATGGATGTTGCCGTTAAGCAAAACGTAGTCCGGACGAAATTCTCTTACCGCTTCGAGATTCCTTGCTTCCCCTGATCGAGCCGTCGAGGTCAGAACGAGGTGATTCTGAAATCTCAATAGCCCTGAGCTCCCCTTAGCATCAATTTCGACGATTCGGTCGTTCGGTCGGACATAGAGGTCGAGATATTGACGTAGCTTCTTGTAGAAATATCTTCGCATCAGCCAGCGTCCGAAGCGACCTCAGGTAAAATTTGACGAGATCTTTGCCTTTATCCGAACTCGGTGAAAATTTCAACCACTAAAAAACGAGGGTTGCGCATCGCCCGTTACGGCGCACCGGCGATGCAAACGGCTGTGTTGACGGTCGATGAATCCGTCAAAGTGTTCTCGCTTCAAGAAACAGGCCAATACTTACGTCGAGTATCAATGCCTATCACAGATGCCGCGCACGGTACACTCCATTCTGAATAAACAATTTCTTTTGCAGGGTACGATGGTTTCCTAACCGTCGTGTCCCCTCGGCTCCGAAAAGCGTTCGCGAGTGGCTCTTTGGTATCAGCCCACTAATCACCCAGCCTTCGCACGCCGCGGCGCGGCGAGCGCGAATGGACGCGAATAGATCAGAAGGAGAGACTTGACGAAGCGACAAATGGCTTCGCCCCTCAAATCGTTGCAATGGTCAAATGGGTGAACTGTGAATCATGAATTCTGTTTTAACATTCTAACGCTTTGACGAATCATGTGGGCCTGCCCAAGGCGTAACATGCAATGAATCACGCCGTCATTATCCAGGAGCATTTTGCGCGGCTCATGCGCCTTGATCTTGGCGCGACTGGGTGCGAATATGGGCGATTTCTAGTGAGATAGCCAGAAGGAAAGCGGATAGGCACTTGATTCACATGCAGATTCTGGTTTTAGAAATGCATTGCTCCGGCCCCTCGATGGTGGCCCGCTTGCTCAATATGATGGGCGCATATTTTGCCCCGGAAGGGGTTGAAATGCCAGCGCATCCAGAGATTCCAAAGGGTTTCTGGGAGCGCCAGGGTGTTCTGCATTGTACTCGGTTGCTGAGAAGCGCAAATTGCAGGTGGTATCGCATTTCCAGCTTTACGATTGACAAAATTCCGAATGAAGCATTGGAGCAGTTCCGAGAACAAGGGAGGAAGGAATTTAGTGAAAGCCAGAAGGAGGTGCACAAGCTAAACGCGAAGATTTCGCAACAGGCAGCGGACGTCGCACGCTACCAGCGCCGGATCGAGAAGCTGCGGGAGCTGTTGTCTAAGGCAGGAAGATTACTGGAACGGGCACTCACCTCATCTCGCTGGCGCTTCGGCAGCCTTGTGCTCTTTCGCTCCAGCAAGTTTGCCGGCGAATCGGATCCTCGCTGGCGGAAGCGGCTCCTGGGTGAATTTAAAGCGTGGATCCAGCAGGGTGGCGAGTATCAACTACTCACTCAGCAAAAGATCAGAGCACGCCCAACTGTAAAGCTACCAGCTCGGCCGGCGAGCAAATGACCCAGATGATCGACCCGCAGACCAAGCGTTACAGAGCCCTGGCTAAGATCGAGGCGGGGAACGTACGTCGCACGGAT
>VBQB01000416.1 GCA_005887855.1 Verrucomicrobiota bacterium
CCAATCGGCGAAATGCTGTTTCACGTACGCGCGCGAGCCGAGCAAGCCCTGTTCCTCACCGGTCCATAGACCAATGCGTACGGTGCGCCGGAGCTTCACGCCGGTGGCTTTGAGAATGCGCATGGCCTCCAGCATCACGCCAGAGCCTGCGCCGTTATCCGTGGCGCCCGTCCCGGAGTGCCAGGAATCAAAGTGAGCGCCCACCATGACGATTTCGTCGGCTTTGCCTTTGTCCGACCCCGGAATTTCGCCGACGATGTTGAAGGAGTTCAGGTCGTCTTCGTAAAACTTGTTCTGGATGTCCGCCTGGAGCGTTACTGGAGTCTTCTTGTCGAGCATGCGCACCAGCCGGCCATAATTTTCGCTGGCAACGGCTACGCGCGGCGGAGCGGGAGGATCCTTGGGGTCGCGTCCACCGCCTCCCGACACGAATACCGTCCCGTCATCTCCCGGAGAAGGTTCGAGCCACGCAGCCACGCCCTCTTCTACGAGGAACTTCTGGATTTTTTCATTGAGTTCGCGCTGCGCACGAAACCGGGCGAATCGATCCTCCGGACCACGCGCCGTCGGCACCGGCTGCGTTGCTTCCTCCACCAGTTCGGCGTCGGTGAGGCGATGAAACTGCGCTTCTGTGCGCGCTGGAATTTCGGGTTGCTGCGCCGTCAGGACAAATTTTCCCTTCAGCTTTCCGCGATACTTTTCGATGTCTTCTTCTTTTTGAATGAGCGCCCACACAGCCTCTGCCGTGACGACACCAGTGGTGCCCGGGGTCCACGCTTTGGCATACGCGATAAGAGGAAATGGCCGCGGCGAAATCACCTGCAATGAGAACCGTTCGTTCGACCAGCCTTTGCCGAAAGGTCCCCACGATTCCTGGTGCACGTTCGCAAGCTGCCATTCCTTCATTTTGCTCATGGTCCATTCGGCGGCCTGCTTGACGTTCGGCGAATTGGTGAGGCGCGGGCCGTAGACGTCCGTGAGGTAGCTCATCGTATCCATGACCTGCGAATGATTGAAGCCTTCATCTTTGATTTGAGAGATGGCGTTCAGGTCCGCGGGGCCAGGCGCCTGCGCACCCACAGGAACCACGGCAACGGCCAACAAAAGAATCAGTAAGGCATTCCTATGCTTTCGCACACTCGCCTCCAGGATTTGCTTGCCAACTTGCTTGATTGGAATGAGCCTGCCCACGCAAGACTAACGGTGAGACGCCTGAACTGCTCTTTGCGTTTCAGGTCCCAACTCCACTTGCCCAGGCATGTTCGTAAGGGTTAGAGGCCGAAATCGAAAATCAGGGCTTCGAGGTTCTCTGCGGCCCCGGCGCACCGGGATCTGACGGAGCATTCGAATCCTGATTCGGGCGCGCATAGTAACCGCGCCGCGCGCGCACCTGATAGCCCTTGTGATCGGGGATTTCCACGCGGATTTTGTGATAGCGCCCGTCCCGCACGTAGTTCATGGGTTGATAGGCGATGGAATACTGGTTGCGCAGCTCGTCGCCGATGTCCTGAAAGGATTGGTCGAGATCGTCCACATGGTAGGGGAAGAACGCGCGGCCGCCCGTTTCTTCCGCAAGCTGCTGAAGAATCTGGTCGCCTTCGGTGAGATGGTATTTGCTGATGGTGTAGATCACCACGCTGGTGCGCTGCGCCAGTTCGATGGCCTCGGAGCGCGTGTGCGTGGACAAATTGTCGTCGCCATCGCTGATCAGAATCATCACGCGGCGCACAACGTCGGGTTGGTCTCCCGGCGGACGCGGCGGATGGTTCAATTGTTTCGAACAAGCTTCGTAAACGGCGTCGTAAATGGCCGTGCCGCCTCCGGCCCGCGTGCGCGTAATCTCGTCGCGCAACGCTCCCGTATCGCTCGTGAACGCCTGAATGACTTGCGGCTCGTCATCGAAGGTCATCACGAACGCTTCGTCTTTATTGCGGCGCAGCACGCTAAAAAGAAAACTGACCGAAGCATCTTGTTCGAACTTGATGCGGTCGCGAATGCTGTTGGAAGTGTCGAGCAGCATCCCGATGCGCAGGGGCAAATCCGTCTGCTTGCTGAAATAACGAATGTCCTGCGGCTTGCCTTCGTCGAAAACTTTGAAGTCTCCCTGCTCCAGGTCGGGTACCAATTTGTTGCGACGGTTTAAGACGGTGAAAAGCACGTCAACGAGGTTGACTTCCGTTCGAAACGTTTGACCACTTTGCGGGTTGGCCTGCTGGTTGGGAGCCGCCGGAGCTGCGGGGGGTTGCTGCTTCGCGCCGCCAGGGGACTGCTGCGCCCAATCTGCGGACACAAGAAGCAGGAGTGCCGCTGTTAGCAAAGCCGTAATTACAAGGTTTGGCCGATTCATCGCTTTCATGAATTATAGGTATCCGGCGAGCGCAGCGTCAATTCGGCTCTGCGGTTCGCCGGCAGCGGCACAGAGTCTTGCCAAGAATTCCACGAGTTCCCCCGGCAGCGGCGCGCGAACCTCGATCCATGCGCCCGTGCGCGGTTGCGCAAATCCTAGCTTCGCGGCGTGCAGAAAATTGCGCTCCAACTTCGGCAGCGCTTGCTTGCCCACGCGCAATTGGGCCGCTGCTCCGTAAAGCGTGTCGCCAACCACTGGATGCTTCAGCGCGGAGAAGTGCACGCGGATTTGATGCGTGCGTCCGGTGTGGAGTTGGATTTCGACCAGTGTCGTGTTCTCGACGATTGCCAGCGCACGCCAATCCGTGCGCGCTTGGCGAGGATTCGCAGTGGCTGCCCCGCCCCAAGACTTCCGCGCCGCGGCCATGCGTGTGCGGTGCAGGGGATCGCGTCCAATGGCCAGTTCGATGCTTCCGGTTTTTTCTTTCAAAATGCCTTGCACCAGCGCCAGATAAGTTTTTTTTACGGCGCGCTGCTGGAACGCTTCTCCAAGCTTGGCCTGCGCGGCATCGTTCTTAGCCACCAGAATCACTCCGGAAGTTTCCTTATCGAGGCGATGCACGATTCCCGGGCGAAGAGGATTACCACCTCTGGAAAGTTCGAGCCCACGCCCCAGAAGCGCGTTCACCAGGGTGCCCGACACGTTTCCCGCACCGGCATGCACGGTCATTCCCGCGGGTTTATTGATGGCAATGACGTCCTGGTCTTCGTAGAGCACTTCGAGCGGGATGGCTTCCGCTTTCGCAGTCATTGCGGGCCGCTCGGTAATTTCTATAGAGATTTTTTCGCCGCCACGAAGATGCAGCGATCCTTTTCTCGCGGGCTTGCCGTCCAGGTGCACGTGCCCCGAGTCGATTAATTCCTGAGCACGGGTGCGGCTTAGCTGCGAGAAATGCT
>VBQB01000037.1 GCA_005887855.1 Verrucomicrobiota bacterium
GACGTCTTCCGGTCCGAGATCGGAAATGTCGGCCTGCTTGTTCTTGCCGGTAAGGTTCTTTATACCTAACGAGGCGATTTGATGATTGACCTCGGGGTTGTGGATGATCTCGCCGACAATAAAGAGCCGGCGATCTTTGAAAACCTTGCGCGCGGCATAGGCCAGATCGATCGCCCGTTCGACGCCGTAACAAAAGCCAAATTGTTTGGCCAACCGCACCGTTGTATTTCCTACAGAAATCATTCCACCGGCGCGACGCACTTTATCGACAATGTCGCTGCGGTAATGCGCCTCGACTTGTTCCTGCACCGCCGCCATCACGTCGGGTGTGCGCAAGTTAATCTTCTCGCGTGCCGTCGTGCCGCTGGAAATAAGATTCGTGCTCACAATTAAACGGGCGGAGTGCCCGCAAGAATATGCTACTGCAGAAGCGGCCCGCTCGGCTTCTCGAAAGCCGCCGAGGTGATCATCAGGCTCGGACTCGGATCGGGCGCTTTCGAATCATCCACGCGCTGCACCTTCGGCCCAAGTGTTGCATCTTCCGGCTGCGAATTGGCAATGCTTACCGGCGTCCCGATTTTTACAAGCGCAAAAAATTTCGGCGCAGCCTCGCCATGCAATCGAATGCAGCCATGCGTCCGTGGGTACGGATGGACAAAGCCTTGATGAAACCCATAGGCTGGTGCGAATTCACACCAATATCCCATCGGATAACCGACATAGCGCCCCGATCCGCCCCCGGTGGAGGGGACAATCCGATCGCCCTGCACGCTAAATCCATAGGACCCAGAACGCTTTTGTTCCTGCTTTGAGTAAATCGTGAAATTTCCCTTGGGCGTTGGCTTGTTTGGGATGCCAACCGAAATGGCAGCCGACATCAAGCATCGATCGCCTTCCATCACGTAAACATTCTGCTTCGAAAGCGAAACTCTCACGCGCACAGCCGACGGATCGTGCGGCCGATAAGCTGTCACGTGATATGGACCTCCGCCCGCCACCCGTCCGGTCTCACAACCGGTGAGAAATAAGAGGGAACCGCCAGCGGCCAATAAAATGAATCGGGAAACATGTCGCATAAGTTTCCATACTGGAAAAGCTTGGCGGCACTTTGTCAACCACTGGTACTCGCATGGTTATTACTGTACAGGCGCGGCGAGCGTCGGAAAATGGAGGGACGGGCTCCGTCCCGTTCGGGTAACTGGACGACGACACATTCGGTGTTACTCAGTGCAGGCGCCGCTAGGCTCTTCGCCCTCTTCCGGATCCGCGATTCGCAGAATCAACGTAGCGGGGAAACAGAAAGGAAGAACCATGAATCCGCTGACTCAATCCAAGAAAACAACAATTCTGCCACTTCTCATCCCACTGCTGCTCGCCTGCTTTGCGCTTTTACCAAGAGCGCAAGCGGTTCTCCCACCGCCGGACGGCGGCTATCCTAGCCAAAACACTGCCGAGGGGGACGATGCGCTTCAGCCTGACAACCGGAACCGACAACACGGCGACCGGTTTCGAAGCACTCTTTAGCAACAGAATAGGCAATTTCAACACGGCCACTGGATCTCAAGCGCTGTTTAGCAACACCACCGGCATCAGCAACACGGCCAATGGAGCGTTCGCGCTCCAAGGCAATACGGTCGGCGACGGCAACACGGCGGTCGGGCTTGGCGCGCTCACTTTCAACACGACTGGCACCGGCAACACCGCCACTGGCATTCATGCCCTTGGAAACAACACCGCCGCCAACTTCAACACGGCTTATGGTTGGTTCGCGCTTTTTTTCAACACACTTGGCACCGAGAACACAGCGAGCGGTAGGAATGCGCTTCAGGAGAACACAACAGGCAGCTTTAACACGGCTTACGGTGCCGCTGCGCTCGTTAACAATCAGACCGGCAACGGTAACACATCCACCGGCTTTAATGCGCTCTCGCGTAACGACGGGAACCGCAACACCGCCGATGGGGTTCATGCGCTTGAGTTAAATCAATTGGGCAACTCGAATGTAGCAGAGGGCGCCTTCGCGCTATCACATAACATCAGCGGATCGTTCAACACAGCATTAGGCTTTAATGCGGGGTCGAACCTCACCACGGGTAATAACAATATCGATATCGGCAACCCTGGTATTGCTGGCGAGTCGGCGGTCATCCGTATTGGCATGAGGGGACAACAGTCAACAACCTTTATCGCCGGGATTCGCGGGGTGACAACCGGAATTGCCGACGCCATACCGGTACTAATCGACTCCGCCGGCCAGTTCGGCACGGCCAGCTCTTCACGGCGCTACAAGAAAGAGATTAAGCCAATGGACCAAGCCAGCGAAGCTATCCTGGCGCTTAAGCCGGTGACATTCCACTACAAGAGCGACGCCACAGGCATACCGCAATTTGGTTTGATCGCCGAGGAAGAGTTCCTCAAAGAGCATCAGAAGGTGGAAGAGCAAGGCCACAAGGTGCAGGAACAGGAGGCGACCATCGCGCAGCTACAGCAGGACTTTCATGCAAGCTCGCGGAACAGCAGAAGCAAATCAAAGCGCTTACCTCCGGCTTAGAGAAAGTAAATAACCGATTAGAACCGAACAAGCTTGCGCCGCAAGTGGTCGTTAACGATAGGTAGAGATGCAAAAGGTGTAGCAGGTGTAGAGGCGCTCGCCGCGGCGAGCGCAGAGACGGGAGATTGCGGCTGAGGACAGACCGCCGCAAATCGTCCTCAACAATCGTATTTAATAATCAGCCGTTACGCTTCACGGAGTCGCGGCTCTTTGTTTCGCCCCGCGCGGCGGCACGCATGATTTTGGTCTTGACAGGCTGGCAAGATTTTCTTGAGACTCGACGTCGTTAAACGGATCTGAATCAAGCGGAAGACATTTGACCGCTAGGTTCTTCGCCCCTTCCGGACCCGCAATCCCAAAACTAACGTAGCGGGCAAAAAGAAAGGAAGAACCTCAGCTACCTGTGAAAATCCGGTTGTCGATGCTGACCATGCTTGGCGCTGTTTTTCTAGCGGCAAGTGTTGGCGGGTTCGCGCAACAACCTTCCCAACCAGACAGCACGCCTATTCGCACGAAAAGTCCGCTCAGCGATCGAAGCAGACTTCCCCAAGCATTGCAAAAGGTTCCGCTCGAGCATCTCTCCTCTGGTGCTCTGATGTTGCTCGATCGTGATGGCGATCTAGTTGAATGGCCTGCTGCTTCCGCAGCTCCCGCGACTGGACTTGGACCTTCGCTGGAAACCGCGACAGCCGCCGCGACCGCTGTTGCTCTTGATCCGCGCGTAGGCGCCAACGTCCGTCTCGGCAATGATCCCATTGTGCTGCCGCCCACGCTGCGAGCGCAGGCTGAGCCGCACATCGCTCGTGCTCTAAACAATCCAAATCTTCTTTTGGCAACGTTTCAGGAAGGACGGTTCACAACAGCTGGCGCGGTCGATTGTGGGTTTTCAGTCAGTCGTAACGGAGGGTTGAGTTGGTCGCGCGCCTTAATACCTGGGCTTACCCAGACTTCGGGCGGCCCATATTTTCGCGCTACTGATCCCGTTGCCGCTGTGAACGCAGGCGGCCTGCTTTATCTGTGCACTCTCGCTGCGGGAGAGGTCAATTTCGCGACGGGCGTCGTACTGGTTGGTCGCTCGATAGACAGCGGCGCGACTTTTGCCGCTCCCCGAGTCGCCTATCGAGCGCCGAACAACACTGTTTTTCCGGACAAGAATTGGATAGCAATTAATACATTTCCCGGGACGCCTACATTTAGGCGAATCGTTGTAACGTTCACTCTATTTGCCAGTGGCTCTACCGCCGAAGGCGCCCCAATTGCACGGACCTATAGTGATGATGGAGGTTTTACCTGGAGTGCCGCCACCTTCATCCATCCAGCAAATACGAATGCCCAAGGATCGCAGCCGGTTTTCCTGCCCAATGGCAAGCTGGCGGTTGTTTATTGGAATTTCGGATCGGCGATGAGCCCGGGCGAGCGACTCGAAGTTGTCGTCTCTAACAACGGCGGCGTAACCTTCGGCGCCCCGATCCGAATCGCGAATGCCATCGAATATAATCCTCCCAACATTCGCAGCGGCGCGTTCCTGCCTTCCGCGACTGCCGACCGCATAAATGGGAATAACCTGTATGTAGTTTACCAGGCGTCATTCGCCGGCGTGCCTCGGATCCTTTTCACGAAATCAACAAATGCCGGAACGACTTGGACAGCGCCGGTTGCTATCAGCGACAACATAGCGAACACAGCCGTCTTCAATCCCGCGATAGCAACATCCTCGGACGGCCATACGTTGAGCGTCGCTTTTTATGATAAGCGAGCCAATCCCGGTCCAAACGCATTGGTCGATATGTTCCTGGCGTTGTCCGCCGATGGAGGAGTCAAGTGGCAACCAAACATCAGACTGACCTCTGTTTCGTCCAACGCCGCGCTCGCTCCTCTTACCGCCCAGGGATACATGCTGGGCGATTACCTTGGAATCGCCGCACCAACAACCCCGAATGTGCGAGCCGTGCCGGTCTGGATCGATACGCGAACAGGAAATCCGGATCCATTTAGCGCCCAAGCGCGCGTTTGGCGCTCTCCACCTACATCCGATTTCGATGGGGATGGTAAAACCGACATCTCGGTCTTCCGCAACGGAACATGGTATGTGCTGAAGAGTTCTAATAACGCGCTGATGGCCGTGATGTTTGGCACGAGCAGCGATAAAATTGCGCCGGCTGATTATGACGGAGACGGCAAAACGGATTTCGCCGTTTTTCGTAATGGTGTCTGGTACATATCCCAGAGCTCCAATGGCCGACTCCGAGCGGTGAATTTTGGTGGGACGGGTGATTTGCCAGTTCCGGGCGATTTCGATGGTGATGGCAAGTCAGACATCGCCATTTTCCGGCCCTCAACTGGATATTGGTTCTACATTCAGAGTAGCAACGGAGCGGGCGCGGCTTTGCAATTCGGAATAAATGGCGATGTCCCGTTGCTGGGCGATTTCGACGGGGACAGCAAAGCCGATTTGGCGGTATTTCGTCCAGCGACTGCATTCTGGTATTATCGCCGTAGCCGTGACGGAGCGCTTCGCAGCGTACACTTCGGGGCAAACTCAGACATTCCTGTCCCGGGTGATTATGATGGGGACAGCCTCTCGGACATAGCAGTCTTTCGACCTTCGACGGGCTTTTGGTACCGCCTAAATAGCTCGAACGGCGCGTTCATGGCAGCGCAGTGGGGTGTCAACGGAGACAAGCCGGTTCCGGGCGACTACGACAATGACGGTAAAACGGACCTAGCGATCTATCGCGGTGCGACATGGTATGTTAAGCGTAGCGCGAATAATTCTTATTTGATCAAAGACTTCGGTTTGGGAACCGATGTTCATGTACCTGCTGCATATCTGCGACAATAGCAAAACGAAGGAATTTGGCGTTCGGTTTTTTCCGGAGCAGCTAAGAAGCGGATTAGACAACGCGATCAGCTTGGTTCCCGCGTCAAGGCTGTCGATCTGTTTCCTGCAGCCTGATAAAAGCTCTACATTTTCTGTCCGCTTCGGTAAATGGAAATGATAACTTTATCAAGGAATTCGATTCGCAGTTCGGTTCGGCCGTCTTGGCGCGAGGCAGAAACCAGCACGCGAGACTCACGCGCTACCCTTTCGCATCATGGATTCGACTTTGCTCACCACAGGTTTTCGGTTGTTTAGCGGGTTTGTTCTTCGCCCTTCTTTCGTCTCGTCGGACAATCTGGTCGAACGGCCCCATAAGATGCGCATAGAATGGATAAGGCCGCTCGGCGTTTGCCGGGAGGTAACGCCAATGTTTGTACATCCAGAGCCAGGGCGCTGGATTTTTTCGTACATAAGGTTCGAAGCAATTCCAGCATGCTTGCGCGATCTGCTGGTGCGTCATCTCGGCGGTAGCTTCGATCTTTCGGTGAAAAATTATTCGGTAACGTCCGTCCGACAGCGGCTCGCAGTGCGCGGGAACAATCGGGACGCCCGTCCGTTCGTGCAGCCAGGCATGGGCGGAAGTCACACTTGTTTTTAGTCCAAAGCAATCGATCGCCACGGCAGCCTGGCTCGGAGGCACGGTAAGATCGACCAGCAAGGCGGTGCGGCCTTTGCGCCGTAGTACCTTGTAAAGCCGGACCAGTCCCCTCTCCCGCGGGATGAGTTCGTGCCCGGATTGTTCGCGCAGTTTCTTGAAGATTGGATCGAGCAACGAGTTCTTGAATTCCTGGGAGATGATTGTGCCTTTCAAATCGAGAAAACCGCAGGCCAGACTAAGCCATTCAAAGTTACTGTAGTGATAGCATGCAATCATGATGCTTCGCTCAGGTCCGGTGTCGATGGTGGTTTCTTCGAGATTCTGTAGCTCGACGTAGCGCGAGAAATTGTCCGGTGTCAGGCGCGGGCTCCAGAGCAGATCGACCATGGTCCGTGCGAAATGTTGAAACGATTCGCGGGTAATTGTCCGCCGCTCCCGGTTCGACAATTGACTGCCAAAAGCGACTTCGAGATTGTTTAATGCGACTTTGTAACGATCCCGATCAAAGATCGACATGAGCGCGCCAAGGAAGTACGCGAGACGGAAGCAGGCTTTGCGTGGGAGCAACGGGACAAGCTTCATCGCGAGCCGGAGCCCCAGCCACTCAAGCCGGTACCGGACACGTTTCCATTGCGAACGCATTCCCCACTGTAAACATGGCACTCAACGAAATGCGAGAGGCCATCTGGCTATCTGCCAGCCTCAAGGAGCGGCGGTCTCCAGTCCCGCAGACGTCCCGGGGCGGGCCAGGTCGGCCACAAGGCGATGGCGACAGAACCAGGCGATGTGTTACTGCCCCTGGCCGGGATTCGTTACCGGGGGAAGGGTTTTCCGAAAATCGGCCTGCTGCCGTTCAGCTTCCTTTTGCTGATCCAACTCGCGTACCTGCTGCTCGGGGCTCGGCCCCCGGCTTGCGCAGCCTGACAAAAAAAGGACAAACGCACACGCGAGAAGCACGAGTATCGGAAGCGTTTTCATGAAAGGGATTTAACCATAATCAGGCTAAGCCCGTCCGGCAATCTTCCACAACTTTTTGAAACCGCGTTGCCAGTTTGCTGTAGCCGTGCCGATGTTGGGCGCGTTTGGGGAAGACGCCGCACCCGCCTTCGCGATGCTACGGCGTGGCAAGCAGCGGGGTGACTACAACTTCTATTCGCGTTGCTTCTCCGATGTCAGACGCAGGCAATCTTGCTCGAGGGTTTTCAAGCGTTGAAGAATCTCATTCAACGCGAGTTCATTCTTCAAGTTGATTTGATAATCGATTTCAGAGCGAAGCCGGTCTTTATGGCTCTGCCGGTTCTGCGACATCAAAATGATGGGTGCTTGGAGAATGGCAAGCATGTTGATCACAGTACTAAGCAGCAAGTACGGATAAATATCGAACGGGCGGTCGGCAAGCAGCCAGGAGTTTGCCAATACCCACAAGTTAAAAAAGAGGACGGCCGAGATGATGAATTTCCAACTGCCGCCAAACTCCGCGATAATGTCCGCGGCGCGGTCTGCGAGTGTACGCTGCGCCGCCTCCTCCACATTGACGTTCCGCGTGACGCTATGACGCAAAAGTTCGTCTGTGTGCCGCAACCGGTTGGCAAGCGCGGTGAGCATTTCCAGAGCGACATTGGGATTGCTCCGCATAAACGAAAGAAAATGCTCGCGCGAGAGAACAGCCAGCCGTGCTTCCTCGGCGACCGCCGCATTCGCGGATCGCGGCTGGCCATCGAACAGCACCATTTCGCCGAAAAAATCTCCGCCGCCCAGTTCCGCCAGTGTCAGTTCACGTCCGTCTGTCGCTTGCACGCTGATGCGGACTTTTCCGCGCTCAATTAAATACATCGCGTCACCGGCGTCCCCGGCACGGAACAAGACTTTCTGCGCTTCGCAGTCGAGCGTCTCAAGTAATTCGCACAACTTCTTCGCCGCCTCGTCATCGAGCGATTCGAACAACGGGACCTGCCGCAAGGTATCGATAGTCATTGCCAGAAAGGCGATTGAACAGCGCTGCGAATAGCAAAGGGCATCAGAACGAAACGTCGCATGTCGAAGCGCCAAGAATAGCGGGAATTACCGCGTCCGAGAAGCGCCAATTGTGCGGCAAGTGCGATCTAATTTTACTTGGGTTCTGGCCTCTTGCTCTGGTACCTGACCGCCCTGAGCAAATTGACTTGGGCATGTTCGATCCTAGGTTGCAATGGCGCTCGCTCGCGCTACCCGAATCGTGAAAAGCGTTCTCTTTGTCTGCACAGGTAACATTTGCCGCAGTCCCATCGCGGAAGGGCTTTTTCGCCGGTTGCTGGGAAATCGGAAAGACATCGAAGTAGCCTCGGCCGGCGTGCACGCGGTCCGCGGCCAGCCGCCCAGTCTCTATGCTGTGCAAGTTTGTGAAGAAGAGGGCGTGGACATCAGCGGTTTTCGCAGTCAGCCGCTCACTGCCGCCCTGATCGATCAAGCGACGCACATTTTCGCGATGACAGGCGCGCATCTCGAGACCATTCAGATGCTTTTTCCCTACGGCGCCGAAAAATCGTTCCTGCTCCGTGAATTTGAAGAACCGGATACAACGGTGTGGCGCGATGTGCCGGACCCGATTGGCCTTGGCCGCGATGTTTACGAAGTTTGTGCTCGCACGATCAAAAACGCTTTACCCAGCGTGCTTGCGTTCGTAGAACAAGGCGAACTGGCGCCAGCGTCGCGTGCCGGTCGAACATCTTCCTACTTCATGAGCGATCTTTCGCATCGGACTGAAAGTGGCCCCGTCGGATCGACATCTGCCCCCGGATTGGGGGGTGGGCTACGCAGAGTCGATCCTGAGATCTTCGATGCGATCGCGACTGAAGAGAAACGGCAGCGCGAAAATATTGAGCTGATCGCCTCGGAAAATTTCACGAGTCGCGCGGTGATGGAAGCGCAAGGCAGCGTGCTGACGAACAAGTATGCGGAAGGGTATCCGCGAAAGCGCTGGTATGGCGGGTGCGAGAATGTGGATGTTGCCGAGCAACTTGCCATTGATCCTGCGAAGCGATTATTTGGCGCCGAGCATGTCACCGTGCAGCCGCACAGCGGGGCGCAAGCAAACATGGCGGTCTATTTCGCCGCAATTAAACCCGGCGACAAAATCCTCACCATGAACCTCGCCCACGGCGGTCATCTAACCCACGGACATCCAGCAAATTTCTC
>VBQB01000038.1 GCA_005887855.1 Verrucomicrobiota bacterium
GCGCAAGAGCGCGCACTCGGCGTTTATTCGGCTAGTTCGCGACGCGCATCCGCAGCAATCCAAAGGAAACAAGCGGCGGAATTAAAAACTCGCACATCCGAATCGATTTTCACCCGCTCACTTCGATTCGTTAGAATTGCCTTTATCATCGCTCTTTTTCCCTCTTGGTGCGTGGATACCCGCGGTTCCCTTTCGTTGTGCACTAACAGCGCGTCTGTGCAGGGTCCTAGGGCGTTTCCGCTCCACATCCGCGGATCATGGCTGCAATTCGCGCCTTAAAATCGGGCATTGTTTCTACAGGCTATTTCGTGGCGCTCATGCTGCTACCGCCACTTTCACTGGTAAAGCAAAATCGGCGATGTCGAGCACCAGGCGTTTCTCCGAGCAGATAATGGTACCATTCCATCGTCGTTTCAGATCGGCGTGCCCGAGAAAGTGCTGGACATATTCTAGCTTGCCCGTTTTCTCATACACCAGTGAGCCCGCGTAATCTCCTCGAGGGTCTGGTAGTTCCCGAGAGGCCGGTTGCGTCCTTATTCGATTTCGCAGAGGAGCGCGTCGAGACTCTCGCTCCCGGAGTCTTCTTCTTCAGCCAGCCCAGCCTGAAGCAAACACCGGAGGCAAAGTCCGCTACCCATACGCAACGCACTGTGACAGTGATGGCACTCGTTTGGTTGGCGCATGATCGTGGCAAGCGAATCAGTGAGGCCGTCGAGATTCATTTGAGAAAAGCTAAATCCTAGGAGTACGGTAGGAGTGAGAGCAGCGTCGCCAGAGTACGGCGGCCAAGAAGGTTGGATGTGAGGTCGAATGTTTCACCGTGGACACGCATTCTACGGTTCTACGGAAACTGGTGAGCGAAGTTCCCAAAAACTTGCGCACAGGGAAAAAAATCTGCGAAGTAAAGAACGGTGTAAGCAGGAGGCATGGAAAACTCTGTCCAAGAAAACAACGCAATTAGCCTTCGCCCAAACCACGGTGACACACTCGCGATCTCGACGCAGGGATTGATCGACTGAAAGGCTGCGAAGCGCTCGTGAAATCAGCTCAATAACTACACCTTGAACGCGTCCGCGCGATTTGTTAACAATGGGGCGCGACGCGCTTATTTTTCGCCAGGGAATTCGAGTTACAAAGTATTGACGGCGTATGCGCCATTCATCTGAAATTTTGAAAAGCGCAATCGCTGGGGCAAAAGAAACGCTGCAATCGCTCGTCGATCTTGAAGCACAAATCGGAAAGGCCGCGGATCTGATCGAGCAGTGTTTGTACGCGGGAAATAAAATGCTCGTTTGCGGCAATGGCGGTAGTGCCGCCGACGCCGCCCATTTCGCCACCGAATTTGTCGTGCGCTTTGTCAAAGATCGCCGCGCGTATCCGGCGATCTGTCTCACGGCCGATGGCGGACTCATCACTGCCGCGGGCAATGATTATGGTTTCGAGGAAATCTTTGCGCGTCAGGTCGCAGCGTTCGGCGTGCCGGGTGACCTGCTCATTTGCCTGACGACTTCTGGGAAATCGAAAAATATTCAGCGCGCACTGGAAGAGGCAAAAGCGCGCAAGCTTAAAACTATCGCATTTCTCGGACGCGACGGCGGATCCACGATCGGCATTGCCGATGTCGATTTTTTGGTGGCGAATGATTCAACCGCCAGAATTCAGGAAGCGCACATGCTCCTTCTCCACGTTCTCTGCGAGGTCATGGAAGTGCCTCTCCCACAGTCGTAATCTGAGGGGGCAGTTTAGATCGGCGTTTCTCTCTTAGTGACTTCGTCTCAGCGCAAGAGCGCGTTGTTTTGTGAGCGCTGTCACAACAGGCCCGGCACAAACCTTCTTTGGACCTTGGACCGCTGAAGTTTGATCGTAATGAAGAGTCTTCATCGTGGCATTGACGCGATCCCGCAGTTTGTTAAATGACAACCCAGCTTCGCGCGCTTCCTGAGCTTTCCGCAGTTCCTTCGCCAGCGCATAGGTAAAAACACCGTGGCCAATCGCGCCGTGGTGATATTCATAAGCATAGGCTCCTTCTTCACACGCCGTAAGCACTACCGGCATGTACGGCCCCGGACGGTTGCGCGGAGCCTCATCGTATTCAGCTTCGGTTCGAGTCTGACGCAGGCTCATCGCCGTGCCTAACCTCTTGGTGCTCCCTTTTTGGCCCATGAACTTTGCACGCTCGGCGCGGCTGCCGCCGAAATTGCGATTCAAACTGCCCAGGTCGCGTTCCTGCCACATTTGCTCCTTCTTGTTCCATCGAAGCATCCGGTGGCGAATGTCGTCCGGCGGAATCATTGCGCGGATTTTGCGCGCGCCGTTGCGAGTGAGACCCCCGGAGTGGCAACAATCGAAGATGGCGTAAAACTTCGCGCTGTAAGGGAGTGCACTATAGTACTGCAGGAAATCGTCGTCCGTGATCGCGCTCTCTTGCGTCCAATGAAAATCGTACGGAACCAGACACTCATCTACGTGATCGACGACTTCGGCCGGATTGTAATCGGGTAACTGCGCCCCGTGTCCGCTGTAGTATAAAATCCGTTCCTGGCCATCGGCAGTTCCGTCGAGCAGCCAGTCGATTCGCTCCCGAATCGCTGCGCCGGTGGCCCGTTCGTCCAGCACGACCCGAATGTCTTCGGCGTCGAAACCGATTTCCTGCAACACGCTGCTGACCAGAAAGACATCGTTCACGCAACCTTCCAGGCGAGACGCCTCATCCGGATAATTGTTGATGCCGATGAGCAGCGCCCGACGCCGCCGCTTTTCCACAGTTTCTTGGAACTCTTTGCTGCGACGTGTGAGGGCGCGCTGAGTCGGCGGCCGAGCAAGTACACGATAAACATGTTGCCGGGTAAAATCGCGCTGCAGATAGCCGGCGTGTCCGGGAGTCTTCGTCAGATCCGTAACGGCCTCGTGCCCGGCTATTCTATCGTCCCACGAGATTTCTTCGAAATTTGGGACAGGATCGACAATACGATGTGCAAGAACGGGATCGCTCTTATTAAATAGATGAAACCAATATCTCTGGTTTACACCGCGGACCTTGTTCCCGAAATGCGCTGCTTTCAGGGATGGATTCGCGATTTGGGAGCCGAATGTAACGAAATACCGCCCGCGACATGCGTTCCTTCCTTCATCCGACGTGAAAGTGTCGTAGCAAATAACGCTACCCAGGCTGTGCGCCAAGATCGCGTCAGGCTGAACCGCGGCGATCTTGCTGAGCAGCATCTGGCGCAACTGTTCTCTTAGTTGCGTTTTCTGGTCCCACTCGGCAACCATACCTGCATGCCAGCCATCCGCCGCTCGCGCGATGGGCTTCGTCCAATCGAGCAAGCCGCGTTTCGGACGAAACCACCCGGTAACCGCCTCGGCCGCGTCACTAATTGTCGCTCCAACTGGAGCGAATCCGAGACGTGCGGCTGCCGCGAGATCGGTTAACAAGTTGAATTTGCCCGAGAATAGACTGTCGTAATCGAAACGTTCGTAGGTGGGGGTTAGGCCATGACCGAAATATTGCAGTCCGGCCGTGATCGCTTCTTCCCATGGGTTTTCCCATGGTTGGTTGTCTGGCTGCTCCGCATGACCAACGCCATGAACTAATAGAATTTTCAATGGGTTATATGGTGAACGGTTTTTGCTTTTCGAATGCGTAATTGGCCGGTCCGATCGTGAAGTAGTTCGGCGTTTGCACCGGAGGCATATACTTGACGATCGTCTTGTGAAAGTCGCGGTAATCTCCTTCGAACTTTCCGCTTTTCCACACAGCCAGAAGCGTCTCCGTGAACAATCCGTTCCGGTCGCCGTCCGAGCTGGTCTGGTTGTCCTGACACCCTGAAATTAAGAGGCCGGTCGCGCGCATCGTTGTGCGCGGATCTTTGCCACGCTGCTGCAACTTGTCGTAAAACGGTTCGTGCTCCATGTAAACGCGGAGCGCGATATCTCGCGGCATCATTCGCGGACGCGCCGGCGTCACGCCGAGCGCGGCAAATCTCGCTTCGCGCAAAACCGTGCCGCTGTGGCAACTGTCGGAAAGGACAAATATCCGCACGCCCGCGGCGAAATTCGCCAGCGTTGCATAAAGCTCGTCGTCAATCAATTGGCCATCGTAAAGACACCAGGTTTCGTCGAACCCGTCCGGCTCAAAATCATTCCCGGTGTTTGGCACCTGACCGCCGTGCCCCGAATAACTGAGGAAAAAGATGTCGTTTTTCTTCAGTTTTTTCGCGAAGCGGTTTAGATCGCCCAGAACGTTGTTGCGCGTTGCGCTTTTGGTCAGTCGAAGCGTCGTGGCGAACCCATGCTTTTTCGCGATGGCTCGCATATCTTTGGCGTCAAATTCGCAGCCCGAGAGCTCCCCGGACCAGCCGCTGTATTGCTTGGGGTCAACCGCATTCAAGCCGACGTGCAGAGACATT
This sequence comes from Verrucomicrobiota bacterium, assembly GCA_005887855.1. The sequence continues at coordinate 4,410 of VBQB01000038.1, forward strand.
CCTAATGGCATGGGGAATTCCTTTCTTGGGTCGGAAATCCCATTCTGAATGCAACCGGCCCTCCGCCACAAGCCTGATTTTGCCCGTCGCCCGTGCCTTATTCAGATTGTTCACCTTTTGGCCCCAGGTGACTCAATCGCCAGAATTCAGGAGACGCTCACTCGGACTTTTTCAGCAGACGATCGCGCTCCCGATCCAGTTGTCGGCGCTCGTTCGCAGTTAAACTTCCAATGCCAAACTTCGAGATTTTATCGAGAATCGGGTCGATTGAGGTATAAACATCATCTGGATCCACGACACGTCGCGCCCGCGTGTTCTGCACAACATGGAATTTAGGCTTGGATGCAATTCGCGCTTTCAAGTTACTCCACCAAGCGAGTTCTGGCCCGGCGCCACGCAATTCAATGAAAAGGAATGCTGTGCCTATGCTCGTCCAGACCACAGCCAGGTCGCTCCACGCGTGATAGGCGAGCAGTTGGAGGGTATAAATGCCAGCGAGAATAAGGGCAATCCATTTTGCCATGATCCGGAGAAACAGCTCGACACGTGGATAGATGGTGGCGAAAGCAACGAATATTCCAAAGTGCAAAGCAGGCGAACCGGCGAGGGCTGAACGTTGCCAAAGACCCCAGAGGGTCAGCACCAATGTAGGCGCGATCAGCAACAAGAGGTAGAGGGCGATATAAGCGCGCTGGCCAACAAAGCGTTCCACCTCGCGACCGAACACGAACAGCATGTACATCTCGATGGCAAACCAAAGGAGGGACGATGGAGCGTGAACGAACGCGTAGGTAAAGATACGCCAGACCTGACCGCTGTACCAAACTGCCGCGCTGTCGAATTGCAGATAGGCCAAAATCGAACCCGCGCCGAGTGCGACAAGGATGGCCGTGATAATCGCGACTGCGACGTGCAAACCCACCAGCATCGTCGTCACGTCAACGGGATAGCGGCCCATCCACGCGACGGGACGATAATCATCGGAGGTAGTGACTCCGAACATGAAAGAAATAAACAACCAGCGTTCCGAACACGCAAGCCAAGTTCGCGGACGCACGAAAGAATTTCATGGAACACACATATCTTGGCTGTGCGGCAAGTGGGCGTCGCAACACGAATAAACACGAATTGACACGAATGAAAACAGACGGCATTTCAGGTGATCCAGTAATGGATTCGTGTCCATTCGTGGTTACCGGACATTTTTTCTTTCATGAAAGATATCGCGCCCGCTATTTTGCCGCCCAATGGAATCGGCGATGCCAAGCCGACGAATCAAGCGGTCCTTGATTGGGTGCAAGACGTCGCCCGACTGACGCAGCCGGAGAATATTTTTTGGTGCGATGGCTCCGAGGGCGAAAAGGACTTCCTGCTCGAACAAGCGTCTCGTGACGATGTGCTGATCAAACTGAACGATGAGAACGTTCCGCGTTCCTATTTGCATCGTTCGAACCCAAACGACGTCGCGCGCGTCGAGCAGTTCACATTCATTTGCACGCCTACGAAAGAGCAAGCCGGCCCGACGAATAATTGGTCGGAGCCGGGGGAAACTTATGCAAAACTTCATGGCCTTCTGAAAGGCGCGATGCGTGGACGGACAATGTTCGTCATTCCCTACATCATGGGACCGCGTGATTCGCCGCTTACCAAAGTCGGTTTTGAAATCACTGATTCGATTTACGTCGTGCTCAGCATGCGAATCATGACGCGCATGGGCGCGGTCGCGGTCGAGCGACTCGGCAACGATCCGGCCGCGGAATGGAACCGGGGTGTGCATTCGTTGCTCGACGTCGATCCAACCCGCCGGTTCATCTGTCATTTCCCGCAGGACAACGCGATCATTTCTGTTGGTTCGGGGTACGGCGGAAACGTTCTACTTAGCAAAAAATGTCTCGCGCTGCGCATCGGCTCATACCTGGCGCAAAAGCAGGGTTGGATGGCGGAGCACATGCTCATTCTCGGAGTCGAATCGCCAGAGGGGCGCAAGCATTATGTGGTGGCGGCGTTTCCAAGTGCGTGCGGCAAAACAAATTTCGCCATGCTCATTCCACCGCAGCATTTCAAAGACTGGGAAATCACCACAGTGGGCGATGACATCGCCTGGATGCAGATTCGCAATGGCAGGCTTTACGCGGTGAATCCAGAGAACGGTTACTTCGGGGTTGTGCCGGGAACGAGTTACAAGTCGAATCCAAACGCGATGAAATCGATCGCGCACGACACGCTCTACACGAACGTTGCGCTCACGGATGACGGCGACGTCTGGTGGGAAGGCAAAAACGGCACGCCGCCCGCGCACGCCATCGACTGGCGTGGTAACGACTGGACG
>VBQB01000039.1 GCA_005887855.1 Verrucomicrobiota bacterium
ATTCAGTGAGACGATCCGCAGATAATCGCTGCCGAAAGCAATCACTCGTGGATCGTGTGAGAAAACACCAATCAGCGCCGCCGGCGCGAGGTACGCGATCAATGTGAGCACCAGCATCATTACCGAGGCTATGCCAATTGCCGAATACACGGAACGGCGAACTCGATCAGCGCGACGGCCGCCGAAGTTCTGTCCTACCACGGGTGAGACGGCAAAGCTGAGCGCCACTACCGGCAGAAAAAGCGCCTGCATCACGCGTGCTCCGACTCCGAAACCCGCCTGGGCTGCTGGTCCAAAGCCGCGGATGATCGCGTAAACGAGCATGATGTAAACAAACAGCAGCACAAACTCAGCGCCGGCTGGCACACCGATCCGCAGCATCCCTCCCCAAATTCTTGTTTGCGGGGTGAAAAGCGGAAAGCGAAAACGTAGGTAATGATATTTCTTTTCGAAATAAATTATGATCAGCACATCGGCGACCAGAATGGAAATAAACGTCGCCAGCGCTGCGCCTGTCACTCCCAGTCTGGGCCACGGACCGATTCCGAAGATCAACAGAGGAGCAAGCACGATGTTGAGCAGCACGCTGAGCACTTGGAATCCCACGGCCGGCTTAATAATTCCGGTGGCCCGCAGCGCCGAACCCAGCGCCACCAGAGGAAACTGGAGTAAAAGTCCAGGAAGAAACCAGAGCAGATAAGCTTTTGCCAACGTCGCCGTCGCCGAACGCAATCAAGATCGACATTACGGATTTCTTTTACGCAACGCTTATTGTGAATGGCTGAGCGCGGATGCGAAAGACTGATTGAAGACGAGCTCGGCTCGCGACTGGTCTTTTCTTCCCGCGGCCTGCGAGATTAACGTTGTTGTTCCCACGGCCAGCATTTGGGTAAGCGCCAGCACAATCATCGTCATGTTGCCTGCCAGACCAACGGCCGCGATCGCCTCTTTTCCCAGGCGTCCCACCCAATAGAGATCGGCCAATAAATAAAGAGTCTGCACCACCATGCTCGCAGCCAAAAACGCCGACATATGCAACAAATGCCTGGTGACCGAGCCTTGGGTAAGGTCTTTCATTAGCGCGAAGCTTCGCTCAACGTTTCAGTTGCTCAAGATCCTACGCGTCGACTAGGCCGCATACGATAGCTAGTGAGAGAAGAATCTGAAGGGTGTGGATTTTCACAGCGTCTAGCGCGATTAGCTTCATCCGGATCGACGTCAAGTTTTTGGTGAGCACGCTCGAAGCCGCTCAAGAACAAAGAGCCTGCTCAGCGACTTCACAGTTCCAGCACTTACCGGTTTAAGTCCGCTGTGATTTCGGCGAACAGGTTCATCGCGTTTTGCGCAAATACCGCGCCGCCTAACGAAGAGGCAACGAAAAATGAAGGATGCGGCTGCTCATGACAATTGCGCAGACTGAATCCAGAGGCGGAAGAATCGATCAGTGATCAAGAACGACACGTTATCGCGGTCGATAATGTCTTTGCCTAACAATGCCTCGACGGCACGCTGGGCGTTCGAAGCGGAGCTCAGGCCATAGCGGCTTACGAACTCACCGCCAAACACCTTCACTCCAGCGGCCTCCGCCGCGAGCCCCTTCAGGAAGCGCTTCTGCGGAATTGTCAACGACTCCCAAAGCGCTGTGTAGGCGTAGGTTTCTCGATCCAACAACACCTTCACTGCAGTGCGCATCATCTCTGCGGTGACCTTCGCCTTCCGCTCGCATAATTCCCAGAGGACATGGCAAAGATGCTGGGTATAAAATGGATGTCCTTGCGTCATTTCGCAGAGATCGTGGATTTCTTGCTCATCAATTCGCTTCTCCGCGTCCGCGAACCGCGAACGAATGAAGGGCTGCCAATGCTTCTCCGCGATCGGCCCAAGCGGATAATGTCCACCCGCTCTATACAGGGGACGATTCCGATCTAGCACCATTTTCTGGATCAGATGTTTGCGACTGCCGAGGAAAACGTAGCTAACCTGGCGATGAGCTTGAATCACGCTCCGTAACTTCCGCTCTACACGATCGCTGCCGTACTCCAGAACCTGCTGAAATTCGTCGAGCACGACGGCAACGCGCAGCCCGCCCTTGGCCGCAATCTTCGCGGGCGTTTCCAGAACTTCTTCCAGGACCGGATCAATCCGGGCGTGCTTCGCCAGACCAAATGCCAGGGTCGGTTTCCCTTCCTCGTTCACAGTCACACTGGGCGACAAGCTGCCGAACAATTTTTTTGCGGTTTCCAGCGCTTTTTCTACGGATGAACTCATCGACTCGGTGATGGCGCGGGCCATAGCAGCGACGAAGGTCGCTTCGCTATCCGTCGGCCAAAGATCGACGTAGGCCGAGATAAAATTTTTCCGAGCGCGCCGTGCACCAGCGATGTTTTGCCGTAGCGGCGTTCCGAAAAGACGAAGAGCTTCTCCGCGTTCTCCATCGCACGTCGCAAATCGGCCAGTTCCTTCTGCCGATTGCAAAAGGCCTCGCCGCTCACTACGCCGCCGTACTCGAATGGGTTTCTCACATTACGCGATTTGCGTTACGCATGTTGCGTAATACAAATGGAATCGTGCACTGTTGTAAAGGCGGCTGTTTCCTATTCTCGGCTGTCGGTCTATCGCGCTCTAGCCTCGGCGACGGCGGATGACTGCGGTCTCGGCGTCGCCTTTTCCAGCGCCTGTTCCAATCATCATGCGTGTACACGCATGCGAATCACCGTTTTACTGATATCAGTCGATTACCAGTCAGAACCGCTCCCGTTGTGGCAAATTTTTGGCAACCGCGCGACTGTCCGCATCCGATTATATTATAGCGGGAGGCGCACATTCTAGGCGTCGAGGAAATCCTTAGCAGGGAGTTTTCATCCCTCGCAAAACAACAAACAAGAAGGGAAAACTATATGAAAAAGCTGCTCTTAATTGCATTGGTGGTAACTGGGTTGGCTTTCGTTCCCGTGCAGCGTTCTGACGCTCAAGTTTCAGTCGGAATTGGGGTTGGATTCTCGGGCGGCGATTATGGCTATCCGGGATATGCTGGGTATTACCCATATCGGTACTATCGACCGTACTACTATTCTCAATCATATCCTTATTCCTATTACACGGGCTCCTACTACACGGGTCCCTCGTACTACTGGTACAACGGGCATCGGGTTTACCGCCACCACCGTCACCATAACTACCGATATCGGTACTAAGCTGGCGTAGGCTATAAAATACATTGAGCAGGCTCGGAATCGCTTCCGAGCCTGCTTTTTTGAACTAAACCCGGCGGAATGCGTTTCCTCCGAAAATAATCGCCAGCCCGAGCAGGATGACTGCGACCGGCACGAGCGGCGCGCCGGTGACGTAAGTGAGCAGGACGAAGAGGATCGCGATGACGGCGAGGATTGTTGCGATGTTGTAGTTCATAGTTTTCCTATCGTGGGTTTTGCCGACGCTACCGTGTGAGATTATCTGGGGCAAGATTCTTCAACAGGATCGATTTCGAGTTCTGGAATGGAGCCGCGGGGACGCAAGCGACATAGATGGGCGACCCGAACGGGTGAGCTTTCGGGAGAAAGCGAATCAATGAAATCGTCTGGCCGTACTCGCCGGTCCCGGATTTAATTCGACCGTCAAAATCAGAAGTCCGAAATCCTTCCAAAACCGAGTTCTGTCCCTCGAAAAAGAGCTTCTTAGGAAATGATTATCAGTGCGTTGGAATCTGACTTTGAATCAGATGGTTGACGTGCGGCGCGACAAAGAACTGTTGTATCCTTGCGCGCTCGTGTGGGTCAGCCCGGGGTTGTTTGCCGGGGCGTATTTATTGGGCCCGTCAGCTCCACTTTCGCTATGCTCTTGCGCGATGGCGCCTATAGTCAAGGCTACAAAGCCTACCGCTACAGCAGCTGCCACTTTCGTTTCGATAGATAGCTTCATATGTTTTTCATATCCCCTCAAATACATTAGCCAACCGGCCGACCTCGGCACCTTCCGGATTACGCCACCTCGCGAAAACGCGAATAATAGACGCCCGGAGCGCCTGGGAAAGGCGTCCACCACGCTTTGTCCAATAACCGAACCAGCCTAACGAGGCATCAGCCAAAAGTTCCGTGCGGATTACTTCCGGGCAGACGTCCAGCAATTTACAAACATTCACGAATGAGTACGACCAGGAAAAATCATTCGCGGTAATCCAACTGTAGGCATCGAGATACAGTTCCCGCTTGACGCCCGTGGTTGCGGCACGGAACCGGCGCAAATCGTGGGCCGCCTGTTTTAGCACACCAGCGGCCAGGCCTTTCTCAGGCATTACTTCTGGCGGTTCGGCTGGAGGAACAAAAAAATGTGCGCCGCGAGCATTGTGACATTCCGCAGTTGAAAATGCATTCAACTCGCCGCGCGATAGCCGCGCCGCCAGTTCTTCTCTCAGGCTTTCGCATCCAGAATGGGTCGGAAACACCACAAATTGATTGGTGAACTCAGGTGTCTCACTGACGCGATCGTATGCTACGGTGTCCATGTCATTATTCGGTTTGATTGATTGGCTACTTCTTTCTCAAGCTTTTGAAGGCGGACATTTCAAAAAAATTGAAATTTGTTTTCCCCATTGGTTCGACGCCAGCGACACCACGCCGCCTTGCGATAGATTTCCGCCAGGCTCCGCCCTCCTTTGCAGTCTTAGTGGGTGCGGTCGGGGCGAGCCGACAGTTTCTGACAAGCTTCGGGAGTGCCGCAGCCCTCGGGCGGCCATGGCGAACCTATTTTGGCAGGGGGGAGGCGACGAGTTTCTGGAAGCGCGGATCGTTGCGCAGTGGATCGAACATTGGATCGAGCCGGAGCAACGCAGGAGTGAGCGGCGGATTTGCGGCCAAGGGCGCCTCGTATGGGATCGAAAGCAGCTTTTGTAAAGCGGCGATGGAGCGGTCGTGTTCCCCGGTGCCGGCCGCCACCCGGGCGAGGACGTCGATCGGCCTCGGACCTGTCAGCGCGTCTTTCTCGATCGGATTCACGGCGATCGCGCGCTCGGCCAGAGTCAGTGCAGCGGCGTTGTCACCAAGACCCATATTGGTAAGCGCAAGATCTCCCATCAGATTAAAATTTTCAGGCTGTTCTTTGAGGAAAGGTTCCAGGTCGCTGCGAGCCTGACTCCAACTTTTACGGGCGCCCGCGTGGTCGCCGGCAACTTCCTGTGCCCAGCCTAACCAAAAGCGCAGTTCGCCATTGTAATAACCCAATGCTTGATCAGGCGTGGCGAGTATTTCCGTTAACCGAGAAATGATCGGTCCAGGGCGGGACTCCAGAATTGCCTGGTAAACTTGTGTTTCCAACGCATTGGCGTAGTCGACCCCCAGCCGAAGGGGAGCCAGAAGCGCCGACGCACGCGGGAGGTCGCCTTCCGCTTGTGCTATTCGCGCCTTTAACACAAGAGTATCTATGTCGTCGGGTGTTATATTGAGAATCTGCTCAAGCTTGCGCAGGGCTTCGGGAAAACGACGAAGGCAGATATAGGAACGCGCGTGTTGAGAGAGCAGGTTAACGTTGCGCGGGTCGAGCTTCTCAGCTTCGTTGAAGTACGCCTCGCTTTTGTCCCACTGGCCTCGCCTCCGTTCGACATAGGCTAGGGCCTGAGGAATCCGGCTGTTATTGGGTAGGAGGCGATATGCTTGCTCAAGATAATTCACCGCAGTGTCGTAGTCCTTCAGGCAGGCGTAGTGATAGAAACCCTTGGCAAATACGGCCTCGCCAAGATTGGGCTGCAGAGTAAGAGCGGTTTCGGCCGCCGCCCGCGCTTCTTCGCGGAGGGCGACGGTTGGTTGAAGACTCTGTGTGAGATAACCACTCGCGTTGACGTAAGAGAGCAGCGCCCAACCGAGGGCGAACTTAGGATCCAACCGCACTGCTTCTTTGACGTATTTTTGCGCGCCAAGGGAGTTCGCCGGTGTGAATGCAGTTCTCAGCGTGTAAGCAAGGCCGCGCAGGTAGGCATCGTAGGCTTCAGGATTGTTGGTCGGTTTGGCGGCGATGACTTGCTCTTCCCGTCCCGTGAGTTTGGCTCGTAATTGATCGGCGATGGCTTTGGCCACTTCACTTTCGACTGAAAAGATGTCGGTCAGCTTGCGATCAAACGTGTCCGACCAAAGGTGGGAATCATTGGCCGCCTTGATCAGCTGCACGTTCACGCGCACCGCGTCGGCGCTCTTTTGCACACTTCCTTCCAAAATGTGGGCAACGCCGAGTTGCTTTGCGATCTCGGGCAGGTTTTCCGGAGCGCTTTTATAATGCTGTGTTGAAGTGCGCGAGATCACCTTCAGATCGGCGATCTTGGATAAGCGTGTCAGGATTTCGTCCTGTATTCCCTCGACAAAATAAGCGTTCTCCTTATCACTGCTTAAGTTTTCGAAGGGCAGTACCGCGATCGATCGTTCCATCGGGGTGAAGGACCGCGTGCGTTGGTATAACCAAGCCCCAAGCGCAAGCGCTGCGATTACCAACGTCAATGCCGCGCCGGCCAACGCAACTCGTCTGCGTCGTGAGCGCGCTTCCGGGTTAAATCGTGTGTAGCAGTGGTGGACAGCAGAAAGTAACTCGCGTGCCGCTTGCGGTCTGTCCTTCGGATCCGGGGCGAGCATCGATTTCAGCAGCGTAATGACCTGTCCGGGGAGGTGCAGTCCCCTGAGCTGTTCCAAGGGCAACTCACTGGTTTGTCTCGCCCG
>VBQB01000040.1 GCA_005887855.1 Verrucomicrobiota bacterium
AGTCAAGATTCCGCGTGGTGTGCACGAAGGACAACGCATCCGGCTGGCCGGCCAGGGCGAAGCGGGAGCGCGGGGCGGAAAAAGTGGCGATCTCTTTTTGCGGGTGCGCCTGGCACGCCATCCGGATTTTTCCGTTGAGGGAAGTGATTTGGTTCACGAAGTGAAAATCGAACCGTGGCGTGCGGTTCTGGGTGGCGAATTACTGGTGCCAACTCTCGAAGGAAATGTGCGGCTCAAACTTCCGCCAGGCACTCAGGGTGGGCAGCGATTTCGATTGCGAGAACGCGGCCTTCCCAGCAGCTCGGGAACGCGTGGGAATCTCTATGTAGATGTTCAGATCAATGTCCCGAAAAAATTAACCGAACGTGAACGAGAGATTTGGGGCGAATTGGCAAAACTGCACGGGGCTTAAATCACATGAAAATTTCGCTCGGAACGGACCACGCCGGTTTTCGCTACAAGGAAAAGGTAAAAGAATTGCTCGGCACACTCGGGCACGAGGTGAAAGACTGCGGCACTTTCAACGAGGAACCGGTCGATTATCCCCTTTTCATCCGCCCGGCGGCGGAGGCAGTGGCGCGCGGCGAATGCGACCGCGGGATCGTGTTCGGCGGATCGGGTAATGGGGAAGCGATGGTAGCTAACAAAGTGCACGGTGTGCGTTGCGCGCTGTGCTGGAACGAAGAGTCGACCCGCCTTTCGCGCCAACATAATGACGCCAACGTTCTCTCCATCGGTGAGCGCATGATCCCCGAAGATCTGGCACTGAAGATTGTGCGGATCTGGCTCGAAACGCCTTTCGAGGGCGGCCGGCACGAGAGACGCGTCACGCAGTTGAATGCGATGTAATCGGTATCAAATCAATCGATCGACATAAACTGCAACCAGAAAAACGGCGCTCACAAATGCATTGCTTCGAAAAAACGCGCGATTGATTCCAGCCAGATCGAGTCTCTGGGTTTTGTGTTCGTAAAAAAGCGCCGCGGCGACGAGGGGCATTCCACAATAATAGAACAGCCCGAGTTGCGCAGTGACACCAAACGCGATGAGCGCAGCCAACATTGCAAGGTGCAGTATTTGCGCCAGACGAAGACTGCGCGCGACCCCAAGTTTCACGACAAGCGACCGAATGCCTTCGCGTCGATCAAAATCATAATCCTGCGTCGCATAAATCAGATCAAAGCCTGCGACCCAGCAAATCACGCCAGCTCCGAGGACGAACGGCGCAAGATCGACATGTCCCGTCTGCGCAATCCAAGCGCCGACCGGGGCGACTGCTAACGCAAGCCCGAGAAAGAAGTGCGTCGCACTCGTGAACCGTTTCGTGAGCGAATAAAAAAAAATCACCGCCAGAGCGACCGGCGCGAGCATGAACGTCAGTCGATTGATTGCGCCCGCAGCTAAAATAAACCCCACGGAACTCAACACGAGCGAAAAGAGGACCGCAGATTTCGGAACGAGCAAGTGACGCGCGGCGGTACGCGGATTGCGTTGATCGAGCGACCAATCAACCAGTCGATTGAAAAGCATCGCTGCCGTGCGTGCAAACACCATGCAGACGACGACCAGCAGCAGTGTTTGTAACGAGGGGCGGCCGTTCGCGGCCACTACCAGCGCGCCGAGAGCAAATGGAAGCGCAAAAATTGTGTGGGGAAAACGAATCAGCCGAAGAAAGCGATACATCGGCCCGCCAAGTTCGGTTCTCTCAGCTTGTCGATCTTTCGAGTCCACAAGCGCGACTATTCAGAGATCGCTCTCCAGCAAACCCTGCAACCGCTCGCTCGCTCTGGACAAAATCGGCAGACCGTGCGCGAAAAGCATCCTCTCAGCTTTATAAGACAGCAGTTTTCGTAACGACCGCCGCATTTCCTTCTCGTTCGAGCAGTACTTTGCAGGAAGAAAAGTGAAACCGTAGGGCTCAAAATTAATAAGTGCATCGCCGACGGATCTTATCACCATCAGCGACGTGGCGAAAAACGAGAGAAGCGTCACAAAACGCGACGGTCGTTGCAAAGATGGGCCTCGAGAATTTTGCCGAATAATCTGTCGTTGCGCGAAGGTGATTACCGTTTGTCACAACGATTCCCGCAACACCGCCGGAACCGGCGAGATCATCGAGCGCTTCCTTCTCCAGCGGAATGGGATCGACAAGCAAGATGCCACGCGCAGTAACAATCGCGCTGGAAAAAAGATCGGCCTTAACCGCACGATCGTAAGCTTGCCAGGTGAAAAGCGACGGCGTGATCTGAACAAGGTCAGAGGCAAGTGCCATAGTCGCGGCAGCTTCGTTGATCTCGGTAGTGGAAACAAGGAGACGTAAAATTGGCCCAACGGATGTGGTGATTGCGCCCTTCAAACAGCGGGCACAACGCGTCCCACTCTTGTGCTGAGCGGCCAGCGCACAATCCGCCCGATCACGCATTCAAAAAAAGCTGATAGGCCGACAGCCGCCTGGCCGTTACCGGTCGCGCAGTCCCATGCACGTCCGCGGCCAGGTGCAATGGAGACAAGATATTCAAATAATTGTCTCGGATAATTTGGTCGAAACTTGGCGTAGTTGGCGGCATGTCCGGAGAAATGATCTTTGAACTTCATACTCGAACGAGGCGTCTGTGTCCGTGTTTACTTCCGCCATCATCCGCCGCGGGGATGACGTTTTTGACTCGGTCATACATCTCACGATAAATCCGATCGATGGCAGTTGCGGGATCCTCAAGCATCATTGATTCCTTGATCACACTCGCGTAGATCGGAAATGCAAACGGCGAGACCGCGGCCAGTTCGCGCAGTTTCCAATCAAAATTCGAGACTGCTTCAAGAAATTCGTAAGCCGCTGGCGCATCAAGAAAAGTGTGCGCGGCCTGCCGATAAGTCTCGACGAGAAGCGGATGTCGTGGCTCATGCTGTTCCAAAACCCGAAACAGCACTTCGGCGCTCCAGCTTAACTGCTTCAACTTGCGCTGCCGCCCCGGCAAATTGCGTGGGACCATCAAACCGGTTTGCGCGACTCCGCGAAATTGCCATTTCACCAACTCGGATCCTCGCAGAGCGCGTCCCAAGGTTTCCTCGGCGCCATTCCGTCCAAAACAAATCCGCCAATCTTTCAGCGGCATTTCTTGAAATGGCCGGAGTGTCAGGAGAAATCCATAATCATCTATCGTTACCAGCGCATTGCCGCCGATCCGCTCCTTCACGCGCCAGGCGACGACACGCGAGACCGCATCGTTTGCGCTGCGACCAATCAGCGAATGAAAAAAATAATGTGAATAATCGCGGTTGCGATAAAGCTCGATCAGCATCTTTCTGCCGACCGGGATTTCCGAGATGCTCATTTGCGCCCGGAATTGCTCGATGATCGCTTGTGCGTTTGCGATCGAGATGCCGTAATTCTCCACCAGCCAGTCAAGCGACTCTGCCTGTCGATCTTGTCCTTCGAGGCGTGTGGCCAATTTGGTGCGCAATTTCCGCACGGCTCGCGCCACACCGGAAGTCAGCGGCATTTTCGCCGCATTCCAGCGCGGCACCGTTGGGAGCTGGCCATCAGCGCGTTCCACAAAGGCTTCATTTACTCCGGTATCGATCAATCGAACAACGCGCCCGGCAAGGACGAACAGGTCGCCGATATTGAGTTGCTTGATAAAATTGTCCTCCACTGATCCCAAACGGCGTCGTTTGAGCAGAACATCGACGAAGCCCTCCGAAACGATCGTGCCGATATTCACGAGCAAATCGCGCGCTACCCGTGGATGCGCGAGCGATACAATTCCACTGTCGATCTTGATTTTGCCGAAGAGATCGGAGTAACGCCTGGTCAGCGATTCACCACCTCCTTCAAGGTAACGCAAAATCTGATCGAACTCTTCGCGGGTCAGATCGCGAAACGGATAAGCGCGCCTAACGAGCGCGAAAATTTGCTCTGTGACAATCGGCGCAAACGCAGCAATCCCGACAATGTGCTGGGCAAGGACATCAAATGGCTTCTCCTGAATGCGAATCGGATCGAGAGCGCGCTGTCGGACGAGCTTTGCGGTCACAGTCGCCTCAACCAGATCGTTCACATTTGTCGCCACCAGCACGCCATGACTGCTGCGATTGAGCGAATGACCAGAGCGTCCGATCCGCTGAATGGCACGCGAAACACCTTTCGGCGTCGCGATCATCACGACAAGGTCAACAGCGCCAATGTCGATGCCGAGCTCGAGACTGGTTGAGCAAACCACAGCGCGCAGCTCGCCGTTCTTCAACCGGTCTTCCACTTCGAGCCGCACGCTGCGATCAAGTGATGCATGATGTGTTTCAATCTGATCTGACAATTCGGGCAACAGTTCTTTCAATCGCAATCCGATTTGCTCCGCGGCTGAGCGGACATTTGTGAAGACGAGGACCGATTGCTGCCTCCGAATCAAATCGGCCAGCTCAGCGTAAAGTCGCACGCCCGTGTACCCGGCAGGCGGATACGGATCGCGGCGGATCGGCGAAAAAACTTCGACAATCGATTTCTTTTCGACCCGCGCTTCCGCCACGAGACATGGTCGATCTTGCCCAACAAGGAAATGGGCGAGCAGATCGAGCGGCGCAGCGGTGGCGGAAAGTCCGACGCGGCAGATGGTAGGGACATCGCGCTGCGAGGTCCGCGGACGACGCCGCGCGTCGTCCCTATTTTGATTGTCTATCCCTCGGAGATATTCGAGACGTTCGAGCGAAATCGTCAAATCGGCGCCACGCTTGTTGCCAGCGAACGAATGCAGTTCGTCGACCATGACGAACTGACAATTGCGAAAATGCGATGCGTAATCTTTCTGCGCGAGCATCACCGCAAAGCTCTCCGGTGTTGTGACAAGAAAATGCGCGCCTTCTTTGCGAAACTTCGCGCGGTTCGCTTGTGTCGTGTCGCCCGTCCGCAAATGGATCGACAGCTTCTTTTCGAGGCCCATGCCGACGATCGGCGAGCGCAAGTTTTTCTCGATATCGTAAGCAAGCGCCCGCAGCGGCGAGACGTAAATACATTGCACACTGGTAGGAACATCGCGCCGCGATGTCCGTGAGCGACGCAGCGCATCGTTCCTGCATTCCTTCTCCAGCTTGCGAAGGAGGAAATCGAAAACGCCAAGGAACCCGGCCAGCGTTTTACCGCTCCCGGTCGGCGAAGTAAGCAGGATCGATTGTCGATCCAAGACGGCCGGGACACAGAGCAACTGCGCATGAGTGAATGTGGCAAAGGTTTGACGAAACCAGTCCGCCAAACGCGGATGCAAACGCGTGAATAATTGGTGAGGCGACGTAGTGGAACTTTTCATCGGCGCGCCCGCTTCACCGCAGCGATCCGTCCGGCGGCGGAAACGCTCGCACCCTACCGTTCCGGGTTCATCGGGAAATGTTTGTTTTTGAGATGTTCCGGGACGCGCTGGGTCTGTTCCATCTCGATCTTTTCCGTCGCGGCATTCAGCGCCTCGTAAGCCTCACGACTCTTTTTCGCGTGGCACATATAGGCCGTGGCATGCGCGAGGGGAATGCGCGCTTCCGGCAATCCGACAAACTCCACCGCTTGTTGCGTCGCGATAGCGAGTGGGAGTGCTTCAGGATCAGCAAGACCAACATCTTCGCTCGCGAAGATGACGATGCGTCGCGCGATGAAGCGGAAATCTTCGCCGGCGTGCAGCATTTTCGCCAGCCAGTACATGGCGCCTTCTTCATCAGAAGCGCGCATGCTTTTGATAAATGCGCTGATCGTATCGTAGTGCGCGTCGCCAGCGCGATCGTAAACGACCGCTTTCTGCTGAATGCTTTCTTCGGCAACGGAGAGCGTGAAATGAATAGTAGGGCGAGCGTCCTCGCCTGCCTTTTTTCCGGACGCAACCGAGGACGGTTGCGCTACTTTTGGCGGCGTCGTCAAGACGCCAATCTCGAGAGCATTCAAACATTTGCGCGCGTCGCCATCGCTTAACTTCGCAAGATGCCGACACGCGTTCTTGTCGATCTTAACCGTGTAATTTCCAAGACCACGTTCCTTGTCGCCCAAAGCGCGATCGATCAATTGTTCGAGTTGCTCGACACGGAGCGGTTCGAGTTGAAAGACCTGCGAACGCGAGACGAGCGCGCTGTTTACGTAAAAGAACGGGTTGTAAGTCGTCGCACCGATGAGGCGGAGATTTCCCGTTTCGACGTCGGGCAGGAGAATGTCCTGTTGCGCTTTGTTGAAGTGATGAATCTCGTCGATGAACAAGATCGTCTTTTGGCCGGAAGTGCGGAGGCGATTGGCTGCGGCAGCGATGACGCGGCGCATTTCAGCAACGTTACTCTCCACGCCACTAATTCGAATAAACTTTGCATGGGTTATTTCGGCAATGATCCGGGCCAACGTCGTTTTTCCGCTGCCGGGCGGCCCAAAGAAAATCACGGAGGGCAAACGATCAGCTTCGATTGCCCGGCGCAAAAGTTTTCCCGGCCCAAGAATATGTTCCTGGCCGACAAATTCGTCGAGCGAGCGCGGGCGCATGCGCGTGGCGAGCGGCGCAGCACTGCTTGCGCTCTCTAGATCGACAGCTTCCTTTTCCTCGAAGAGATCGTGCACCGGGGAAAATACGGCGCGGGCGCAAGGTCTGCATCTCATTTCCGGCTGCGGCACGGCGGGATTTAGTCTGGCCACGATATCGGAAGACCGAGTAAGCTCTGTTTGCGAACATGAAACTCATTCTTGTTCCGATCGATTTCTCGGGTGCAACCCCGGGTGTTATCGATCTAGCGCGACAGCTCGCCAAAGCGCTCGATGCGGAGATTCATCTTATTCATGTGAAAGAATTGAGCGCAGCTACAGCGCCCGGTGCGCTTGGCTATGGACTGGCGGGCATGCCTGAGCTCGCTCCAATGTCAGGCGTGCCTGTGTTTGATCCAATGCCACAGCCACTGCCAGTGGACGAAGGCCAGAAATCAAAGCTGGCTCAATGGCAAAGAGAAATCACTCAGTCCGGCATCAAGGTCACATTGCACGAGCCGACGGGAGCGGTGGCCGAAGAAATCTTGAACCAGGCGGACGTTCTTAATGCTGATTTAATTGTGATGGGGACGCACGGGCACGGCGCCATGTACACCTTGTTGGTGGGAAGCGTGACCAAAGGCGTGCTCAAACACACTGTGCGTCCGGTGTTACTTGTACCGGCTGCTCGATCTTAGCGTAGCGCAGCGCGCGACCAGACTAGAAGAGCTTGCGTTGTCCCGGCGAAATGAACGAAAAGCGGGACGATGAACTTATTGGGTGCGCCGCGCCAGCCATTTGTCGGCCTGGCGGTGATGGCTGGGGTTGGAATTATTTTCTCGGAATTCCTTCGGCCCTCCTCACTGGTCCTCCTCGTAATTGCGATAAGTGTCGCGATCTGTGCCTTCGTTGTCCTTCGTTGGCCGAACTTGATTGCAACGTACGCAATTGTTGGATGTGGGTTTTTTCTGGAGCATGGCTTTCGAAACAGCAACACCGAAGGGCAGCAGCTCGCTGTCCAGCTTGGAAACCGCCCCCGGGTCCTCGCAGCGACCGGGTTCGTCATCAGCGAGCCGAAGATTGCACCGAGCGGATTCGCGACCTTTTTGCTGAAGCTGGACTCGATTGAATTCGAAGGCAGGAAGCAACTCACACGCGCGACCTGGCAGGTCCGCTGGCGCGGCAATCCGGGATTCGGAGACGAACTGAGGCTTTTCGGAATCGCGGAACCGATCGCGCCGCCGCGGGATCCCGGTGAATTCGACATGCGATCGTATCTCGCGCGTCGCGATGTTCTCCGAATCCTGTTTGTTCGCTATCCGGAGGATGGTGCGCTGGCTCAACGTGGCGGCGGGAACCCGATTTTGCGTGCGGCGCAGAATTCGCGCGCCTGGATGCAAAACGCGCTTTGCCGCGGACTGGAGGACGCGCCCGACGTGCGAAATTTTATCAGCGGAATCGCGCTTGGTCTTAGGCACCAAACACCTGAAGACATCGAAGAACCGTTCCAACAAACTGGCACGCTTCACCTCTTCGCAGTCGCCGGTCTACACGTGGGAATCGTTGCCGGGCTTTTATGGATGCTGGCAATGGTCGCGCGACTGTCGCGCAAGTGGGCAGCCGCGATTATTATCCCCTCGCTTTTTTTCTATGCGGCGGTGACGGGCCTTCACGTTTCGAGTGTGCGAGCTGCAGTGATGAGTTCGATTCTGTTCGGCGGCTTTTTTTTCGAACGAAAAGTTTTCGTGCTCAACAGCCTCGCCGCGGCAGCCTTCTTTCTTCTCTGGTGGAATACGAACGAACTCTTTTCGACCGGTTTTCAACTCTCCTTCGCGGTCGTGGGTGCAATTATTTTGTTTGCCGACCCCCTCTTTAGGGTTCTGCAGCGCTGGACCGCTCCGGATCCATTTCTGCCGCGAAGTTTGCTACGTGGTCCGCGTCGTCTGGCGCACATGTTGTTTCGGTGGCTATGCCGCGGCGCCTCCGTTTCGCTCGCGGCCTGGATTGGCTCATTGCCATTTGTTCTCTGGTACTTTTACATCGTTACGCCGATTTCTTTGTTTGCGAACTTAGTTGTCGTCCCGATTGCCTTCTTCATTCTGGCGATCGCGCTGCTCTCGCTTCTCTCGACGCCGTTACTGCCGTGGCTCGCGATCATTTTCAATAACGCCAACTGGTTTCTGGCGCAGCTTGTTCTCCGGATCGTGCAACTGTTCGCGCAAGTTCCTGGCGGACATTTTTACGTCGAACACCCGCATTGGCCCAAAGAGGCCATCGCGCAGATTACGGTGCTGGATGTGAGCGTGTAGTTCGCGAATATTTGCACGCGGCCGGGGTGAACCAGCTCGACGACTTGGTGCTTACCCACGGCGATTCACTCCATATCGGCGGCGCGGCGGAATTGTTGCACGATTTTCCTCGCCTCCGCTTGATCGATAATCCGACTCCGGATCGCTCAACTATTCATCAGCGCCTGCAGCACCTCTTCCAAGAACGTGGAATTGAGTGGGATCATTTGGCCGCGGGAGAAAGTTTTCGGCTGTCACCCGAGGTCACCGCGAAGGTTCTTTATCCGCCACGCGTATTTCCCGCTGCCATCGCAGACGATCAAACCTATGTTATCCAACTGGCCGTTGCGCCATCCACTTCGATTTTGTTCATGTCCGACAGCGGCCTTGAAACCGAGCGCGCGTTGTTGGCTTACGGCTTGAATTTGCACAGTGACATTATCGTTAAAGGCCAGCACCATTCCGGGCGCTCTGGCTCCGACGCGTTTCTCGATGCTGTTCGGCCGCAGTTGATTATTGCCACCTCGCGCGATTTTCCCGAATACGAACGAATCAGCGACGAATGGGCCGAGCATGTCCGAGCGCGCGGTATCAAACTCTTTCGCCAGGACGAGACTGGCGCGGTAATATTGCGGTTTGGCGGCCATGGTTGGGAAGCGCGAAGCTATCTCACGTGCGAAATTTCTCGCAACTCGAGCCAGTGAATCGAAGCGCCTTGCGCTCGAAATGTTTTCTCAAATTTTGTCACCGGAAGATCGGCGACAGTAGCGTCGATGATCGCAAAGTTTGAATTTGCCCGCGCCATTTCCTTAATCTTTTCAAAGTACTCACGTTGATCGGTCGCGATGCGGAAGGTTCCGTTCTCAACCAGCGCCTGGCTGATCGCGCTTAGGAAATCTTCGGTGACGATCCGGCGCCGCCAATGGCGCCGTTTTGGCCACGGGTCTGGGAACAGGAGGTAAAATGTCTCCACAGATCCGGCCGGCAGTAAATAACGGACAGCGTAGGAGCTTTCCATGCGTAGCAGGCGCACGTTGGCGATCTTGGCGGCTTTGCGCGTGGCGCCGCGAATTCGACCGAGCAAACGTTCGATTCCAAG
>VBQB01000041.1 GCA_005887855.1 Verrucomicrobiota bacterium
AAAATCGCGATTTTCTCGTACGATTTCTCACTCAGGCCTTCTTCTTGCGTTTCGGCAGCGCTATCGCGCGGATTTGAGCCGGAGGGGCGCCGATCGCCTGGTCGTCCGCCGGAAGAATGATGTTCTGGTACGTCGCGCTGCCCAGCACGGGTTGGAACGCTGTCGGGCTCAGATAAACCGGCCTTGCTTTGCTGTCGGTGATCTCGACGAAGAGCTCGGGTTGAGCCTGAGTCGCGGTGGCGGACTTGTCGCCAGAGGCGGGATTGCTGCCCGTATAATTCAGTACAAAGTATCCTGTGTCATCAGTGTAGGCAAAGCCATACGCCTGCTGGTAAGCCTTAGCGGCATCCACCAAAAACACGGTGAAGCCGGAGACAGGCTTAAGCTCAGGATCGAACACGCGGCCATGCAATGCCCAGCCGCTCGGCGCGACCTGGGGTTCGGGAGTAGTGACCTGCTGGTGGACGACGGCGACGCGGGCTACGTCGGCGTTCGCCGCGGCTACCGCAGCTTCCGCGCTTTTCACTCCCGGATCACTGGGACCGTACTGTGCCTTCAGGGTGGCAGCCGTACGCGACAATTGCGCGGCGCGCGCCTGATGAACCCACATCAGCGTCTGCACGCGTTGTGCCGCAATGTTGTCGGCGGAGGCCAGGTTGCTCGTGACTTGATTGCCGATATCCGACATATCCGGCGGACTGCCAGAGGTCGTCGTTCTCGAATTGGTTGCCATACTAGTGAAGATCCTTTCGTTGGTTAGTTCATTCTGTGAAGTTCAGTTGCAATTTGCCCTTTGCGAATTCATTGCACAGCTGAGATCCGATCAGCGACAAGTTCTTGGTATTGAGCGCTGGCTGCAATGTGCCGGTCGCAAACAGACAGTAGGTAGAAATGTTGTGGCCCGTGATATTCAGTGCGCCGATAGTGAAGCCTGAAGCCAGCACCGGAAAACCCGCCGCTTCCTGAAAGCGGTTGCTGGTAGCCTGCAGAGACCCAGCCAGCAAGAAGGCATCCAGCGCAGCCATCAACGGGAGGGCGTCTACCCAGCACTGGTTATTCCCGAAGATGAGATCGTCCAAGGTCATGATGGTTATGGACGAGAAACTGCGTGGTTGGCTGACCCTAGCCTCCAGCTGACACATGTTATCGGTGAATGTGATCGCGCCGTTAGAGGTACTACCGGAACCTCGACCCACGAAGGACGTGGAAACCGTCTGAGGCTGGCCAAGGTTGCTGAACTTGCCTGCTAGCGAAGCGAGCTCGATCGATATGCCTAGATTGAGGAGGAACACAGTTTGCGCGATTGCCGTCACTCCCTCTCCACGCGGCGTTCCCACCGTGGAGAAGTGGTTGTTCACGATCGAGAAAGCGTGTATTCGGCGGCCAAGGTGTTGGCCTTGCTGTATAAGGACGCAGGATTCGTAAACGAGGGGGGAGTGGCAGCCACGACCACGATGCCGCCGCGAATCCCAGCCGCCGACACTGACTCCTGAGTGGTGAGGTTCCAATCGCGGGTTTCGAGTACCTGGTTGCGGCTTATGTCGATAATCTGCCCATAGAGAATGAAGATGCCACACACCGGATCTCCCGCTCGGAAACCGAAATCAGTGATGGCATTGTCCCTGATCACCAGGTTCTCTACATAGGGAACGCAAATTGCCCCGAAGGCACCGCTGCTCGACTGTGCCAGCAGAGTTACTTCTCGCAGTAAGCTACGGGCGATTGTATTCGCGCTGATGGTGAGGTTCTGAATACTGACAATCTCCGGTCCCGACTTGGGGTCGAAGAATCCGACCGGCCCGATGCCGCATGCACCCGTGTTGCGGATACGGTTGCGATTGATTTGAATGTTGACCAGATTGCCGGCGGCGACGATCCGGCTGCCCGGCTGCCCGGGGTTGGTGCTAGGGATCTGCAACGTAATCGTCGTGTCGCAAGGGCCGGGAACTTGTACGGTTGTCCCACTGATTCCGCCTGTGTTGTTTCCATTCGAGTCGAGTATGGCCACGCTCCCCAGTGTGATGACGTTCCATCCCGCGCTGTCGATCTCGTTTTCGATCACGAAGACATCCCGAGTCGGCGCGCCTGTCGACGTGCCGGCTATTTGAATGCCGCCCGGAGCTACGAAACTGGCAATGCCGGTTAGGCCCGTCCCGCCGGACTGTGGCTCTTTTGCGATGTCCAACTGAACGGTGGCAGGCAGCCATTCAAGATAGCGCGCAGCGACGTTCTCCATAGCAATGCGATTGCTTTCAATCTGGAGCAGGGTCACGGTATCGGCGAGGATCGCGGGGACCGTGGACGCCGTGATGACCAGGTCCTCCACCGTGACATCGAGCGTCCGGTCGCGTTGGATGATCAGCTCGCGCGGAATGTTTGTCGCGCCCGTATTGCTTTGCGACGCAACACTGAGCTTGCCCGTGCCGTCGATCAGAACACCGACTTCATCCTCCGCCGCTTCAACGGCGAAGGAGAGCAATTTCACATGTTGCGATTGCGAGATGGTGATAACCGCACCAAATGGCGGGGAATCCGCGTTTACCCCGCCGGCGCCAGCCGGGGCGTGTGGGGCACCGGCGGCTGGATCAGCGGGTTGTGGTGGAGGCTTCAGCGATTCAGACGCGATGCGCGTCTGCCATCCACAGCCACGCAGAACGACATCTCGGCGGCCCTGGATCAGC
Organism: Verrucomicrobiota bacterium; assembly: GCA_005887855.1. Next base: position 2,682 of record VBQB01000041.1, read on the forward strand.
ACATTCTCAAAGTACAGCCCGGGAAGAATGCAGACCTCGCCGCCGCCGTCCGGGAGCGCGTTGATGGCGTCATTGATGGACGTGTACTTGCCAAAGCTGTTCACCTCGTCGCCGACTGTGTAGGTACAGCAGCAGCCGCACTCGCTTTCCCCGGTTGATGGCGGCCAGAACGTGCGGCAATCGATCGCCGCATCAGGAAACGTGATTATGGCGAGCCGACAATAATGATGATGCACTCCGCGCGCCGCCGCCGCATCCAACTCTTCGACCGAGGCGTCCGCAGTCCGCGCTACAAAGATCCAGTAATCTCCAGAGCGAAATGCGCCGCCATCGGGCTCGGTTGTGAAAGTGACTTCGACGCCGTCCTCCAAAATGAAGGGTGTGCCGGAGGCAGGCACCTCGATGACTGCCGGTCCGCCAGGGTCCTGGTCCCATCGTTTGATTCGCGTGTGACGCTCCGGGTCGGTCAGGTTTTGTCCATTGACCGGGAAAAGGCCGGCAGTCAGTGCAGACTTGAGGGTAATCGTGCGACTCGAATCCTCCACCGAATCGATCTGGCGCATCTCGCCTGGCTGCAGTGAAAATTCGCGCCAGTCATCCGTGATCTCGACCCAGTCACCCGGGCTGAAGCGTCGCACTGAATCCCACACTGCGCGATCGACTGTGAGCGTTATATCGTTCTCAATCGCGCTTACGCCGCTGGCGACAGAGGCATTGTCGCGCGACCATTTGAAGGTCGCGGCGCCAATCGCGCCGCCGTCATGAATCTCAACCCGATAAGTCCGATTTTCGAGCCCGCGGTAACCACCGCTCGGCGGAATGAGGCACGGGTCAGCCGGTGTGGCTACTCCGACCGCTTTGGTCGTTAGGCGACCGGCTGATGGCTGGATGATATCGAGCCAGCCTTCCAACTGCTCGTCCGGAGTTGCGCAGGTGACTCCGTCGCCCACGTTGGGCAATAGGCGCACCTGCCAGGCGGTCTGGAGCCGCGAAGTTGTGTCCACCCCAACCGCATTCTCGATCAGGTTAGGATTTTCAACGGCGGTAAGTTCGCGCTCCCAAACATCGATATAAACCAGGTGCGGTCCGCCGGTTTTCGGCAACTGTAACTTCTCTGGCAAATCTGCCTCATCTTCGACCTTCGGAAAATATGGTTGTTTCTCGTACGGCAGCGGATCGACTCCGCGCGACTCAGCTAGGATTGGATCGAACTCCAGATTCCCGTCGCCATGATTTTCCGCCTGCAAACCATGCACGTAGATTCGACCGCGTCCGATCGTCATTTTGCCAGCGCTCAATTGAATTTCGAAACCAGCAGGGGTTTCCAGCGGCACGACGCACCGCCCAATGATATCGATCGTCTCCGAGCGCCAGTGGCGGTTGAGAATCTCGTTCCATTCATTCCAATCCGCATCCAATTGGACGCGGCCTTGTTGCATCAGCACGCTGCTGAAGTCGTTGGTGGGGTTAAAGCGTTGGCGACTGATGTCTGAGCTCATAAGAGTTTTGTTGGTTCATTAGGTTTCATAAAAAACGCCGGCTTCGAGACCGAAGCGGAGATATTCGCGAAGCCGCGCGCGGATATTGCTTTCGCGTTGCGGCTGAAAAAGGTCGTGAAATACGCCCATCTCCGCTTCGTCGTCGGCACCGGAGCGAATTTGCTCCGGAACCGAGCGTCGGAGCTGGCAATAACCAGGATCGGTGTAGCGGAGGGAGGTAAATGCTGGCACAACCGTAGCGACGACTGCGGCTCTTATCGCCTGACGCTCGGCGTCACTGATTGTATTCGTCCCCGATTTCGCGAGCGCAGCTTTGATACGATCTGAGATCTCCAGATCCGGCTGGCAGCGATACCGCCTCGGGACGCGCGCTTCAAGTGGTAGCCATGAGAAACGGACACAACCGGTTTGCCTGCGCTCTGAACGAATCGGTGCACTGCCGTCTTCGGTGCGTGACAAAAAGATGCTGTTCGAGGCGAGCTTCAACAGCTCGGTGTGCATCGTCCCGATGATTGTGCTGTTCACGACCGAAACTGTGCCGCCCGCGCCGGCACCATCGAGATCGGAATACGCGACGGCCGTGTCGCTGTTCGCATCCACGATGCTGTGCCGGATCAAAACAATTGCGTTAGGCGGTGCGTGAATCGCACCGACAATGCAGTGATCGATCTCAATTTCGATTGGAGTTTCGGTGTGCTCGATCAACAGCGAGGGTGCGCCAGGCGAACCCGGTGTGCCGTCGATGCCTAACGACAACCCCGGAACGAGCGTGCAATGAAGCAGGCGAACTTTGCGCAAGGTATCGCCGAGGACGCTCAAAATTCGAATCGGTCCTCCGGCGATCAGGAGTCCATTCAACGTTAGTTCCGCATCAGCGCCGCCGGTGACATCAAGCGGGCCCGACACGATCAGCGTCGGGCGATGTTCGTTCGCCGCGCGGAATTCCAGTCGCATCCCGGGATCGAGCGCAATGCTCGGCGTCTCCTCGAATCGTCCGCTGTCGCTTAATTCGACTACGCCGCCGCCGCCGCGCGCGTCGAGCGCTGGTTGGCCAGGCCCCGGCGAGGCAACCGTTGTAACCGGCCCGAGCGCGGCATCAAAGGTCGGTGTGCGCTCGTATTCGCCTCCACCCATCGCGGCGCTGAATCCATAATGAAACATCACCCGCGGTGGATTCGTCTGTCCATCACGAAACGAAATTCGCCCCAGCACCGGATCGATCGCGACCAGTGCGTTCGGCGGCGTATGAGCCCAAGTCGTCCCGGAAGCGTCGGTGTCGGAAAGATTGCAGGCGCTCACGTCACCGATGTCGAAACCTTCGATGAACATGCTTAACTCCGCGCCGTAGTAGCCGGCGAGCGACGCGTCGAGCACGCGGCGGCTGATCGGTTCCGGCATATTAATCGGCTCGGCCAGGTGAGTGATCGATTTCTCAGTCTGCGGTCGATTGAACAATGGCGTGTTTACGCCTAACGGATGGAAAAGGAAACGGTGATCGTCTACGCGCGCTGCGGGCGAACCGCGCAGCCGCCACGCATTCAGTCGCCACAGGAAAATCCCGACATTTGGAATGTTATATTTTCCTTCGCCGCATTGCACGTGCCGGACGTCAACAGTATGCGCGGTCGTTTCGAAAGCGGTGCCGAGTCGCTCGAGCGGCTCCCATTGGCGCAAATCAGGTGCGTAAAAATTCGTCGGGCGAATGTGATTCATGAATTGCGTCCACTCGAGCAATTGGAAGAACTCGACAGCGCGCGCGTTCCAGCCCGTGACATCCCGCGCCAGCTGCTCGAGTACACAAGCAGTCCCTTTGCGCCGGCGATAACCAATCGTGTTCGCCACTTCCGCCCGCGGTGTGAGTTGGTCGGGCGCGATTGGATGCAGCGAGCGATATCCGATCAGGTCGCCGATGTAAGGGAGGACCCATGGCGCGCAGGTTTCGATGAATTGATTGTCGTAAAGCTGCTCGAGATCTTCCTCGACAATTCCGACCTGCCGTGTGATAAGCGCGAGCAATTCGCGCAGTGGCTCGCCCTGTTCTACGTCGCGAACGCGATGCATCGACGGCAGCAAGTTGTAGAGCTTGTCCGGGTCGTAGCTCATGGCATCACCTCCAAGTCGATCGGTGCCGGATCCAGAGTGAGCAGTTCCGCCGCGCCTAACGAAGCCGGATCCCCACCGTGAGGCAGTTCGGCTTCGAGGCGATTGTTCAATTTTACCGTCGCGCCCGTGCGGTAAAGGCTGTCAGCGTCGACCGCGACGACTCCAGCGACCGCCTGCACGAGCGCGATCACTTCACTCAGGTTAACTGGTTGCCCGAATTGTCGTTTCGCGAAGGAGAACGTATCGCGCAGCGTATCATCCGCCGCAGCCAGAACCTTTTCCACTTCGTAGTCCGGGTCGACTTTAATCTTGCCGGCCATTCTGAATAGGGCTTTTTGATACGACACGGCTCGCACCGGCACGAAGGGGTCACCCGCGGTGTGAATCGCAGTGATGAGATCGGTGATCAACGAACTCGAAACCGCGGCGCCAAGAGGCGCGGCGAGGGTGAGAAAAACTCCGCGCGTCCGGCCATCCCATGTCCAGGTCGCCAACGCTTTCGCGATTCCTGCATAGCTGCGACTGAAATTCTCATAGTCTTCGAGCGAGACCACGCGCTCGAGAGTCAACACAGTGAGCGGGGCATTTTGCTGGGCGTTGGCGAAAGATTCAGGCTCGTCGGCACCCTCCGCGGCGAGCGGATTGAGAGCCGATTTCAATCCCGGCGGGCGGGTCAGCAGGCTGGTGAGCTGACCTGCCCTAACGAGTCCATCCAACCCGCTACCGCGCCGGTAGGTCGCCTTCACGTTCTGCGCGCCGGATGGCAAACGCGCCCCACACACGCCATCACCAAAGCGCACGGTGACTGTGCCGTCGTCCGCCATCTCGGTGGTGAAAATGCGATCGCGCGACCCGCGCTTGAACAAGCTCGGGACTTCGTGCCAGAGCAAATCGTTTACGCGAATCTGGAGCGACGATTCCGCGCCGCCCGGTGCCGTCGAGCGCGTGTACGTGAGCGCGGGCGTTTGTTTCAGCTTGAAGGTTTGATTCGGCTTCGAGCCATCCCCGCTTCCCAGAATTTCAGTAACCGTTTCGCCATGCGTCGCGTCGCCCACATTCGCCGCGATCGTGACTGTGGCGCGATCGAACAGATGCGCCAGCGGCGGGCTTTCCAAAGTCAGGACGGTTGGATGGCCGCTGCATTCGTGAACCACTGCCAATTCGCTGATGGTCGCGTCTTTTTCTCCCGCTGGAGTCAAATTCAAATTACCCCGGTCAGTCGTGACGGTACCTTCGAAGCCTTCGTCGGTGCGCAGAGTGAACTTTGCTGAATTCCCAGCCAGCAGGGTTGGCCGTGTCGTTAATGTGAGAGAATCATCTTTTCCGATCGTCACAGTCTGCGAACCATCAGCTGAAGTGAGTTTGAGCGAAGTACCCGCCATGCGAGCGCGAAGCAGTTTGCCAGTGATAAGCCCCTTCCGGCCCGCGTCGAGCGCCGGAACGAGGCGATCCAGCTCGATCACCGATCCTTCAATAGGCGCGAGCAAATCCGGATCGCGCGCTAACGCACCTGCAATCGAGCCGGCTGCTGGAGTGACGAGCGGCCCGCTGGTCATCTCCAACCGTTCGCTCTGCGCATAAATGACCGTTTCGCGCCGGCCGAAAAGATTGAGATGATCAGTGATGTCGAGAGTAATGCGCGTCACTTTTCCGCTCAGGGCAAAGTCAGCTCTGGAGTGAAAAGCGATCGCTTTGATCCGGTAGAGTTGAACGTCGCCATCGGTGTTTACAAACATCGTCCAGCTCTGCGCCACGATCTTTGGATAGGCGCTATCCAGATCCATCGGGCTACCGTAATTATCAAAGCCTGCCCAGGTGCCGACCGCACCGCCGCCCGGGCCGGTTACCAGGTTTGGATCGGGCGCGTTGTGACCAAAACGCGCCGCAAGTTGGCGAAAGGCGTAGACCTTTACATTCTGAATCGGGGGCTGGACGAGTCCCTTTTCCCACGTGACGTAAGTCCGGTCGTTTTTCGCATCCGCCGTCACCGTCAGAATGATGACGAAGTTCCAACGGTTCGAATGATGATCGTTTAACCGTTCATTGCCGACGAATAACAGCGCGTCTCCCGCGGTAAGATTGGTAGCGGTCCCTTTCAGGTAAGCCTCTTTCAGACCTGCTCCGATAACCGTCGGCGTCGTTAGGCGAGGTTTTAGCGTATTCCATTCTACTCGCGCTTCGATCTCTTCGATCGTCTCAAAGGTCTGCGGCTTCTCGTCCGCGCCGGGAACGCTCTGCACTTTCGTGCCGATCTTGGCCGTCACTTCAGTCGGCGCGCCGGGGCTTTCATCGAGCAGGAAACAGAGCGGGGTTTCCGCGGCTACGCCGGATTTGAGGCGATACCCAATCAACTGAGCGAGCCGCAAGATCGAGTCGCGCTCTGTTGCAGTGCGCAGCCAAAGCTCGTTCGCGATGCGCTCCTGATAAAAACTGAGGACATCTGCGACCGTCGCCCAACCGTCCAGGAGCGCGATCGTGAAATCGTCCAGCTCCCGCGTCGTCAAACTGCGCAGCGCGCTGAACTCCGGTTCGGAAAGAGCGGCAAGCACGCTTCGCAGAAAATCGACCTGCGTACCAACTCGATATTCCACCTGCGACAGCCCCGGCCGATTGAAGATGGACTCGGGCACGATGGCAGTGATTGCTTCGCAACAGCCGCAGTCGTTTAGCTTCGTCGGCATTATCTGCCACCTC
>VBQB01000042.1 GCA_005887855.1 Verrucomicrobiota bacterium
GAACACAGACTTGCAGTCTGTGCGGCCAGCGAAGTTGTAATCCCTTGAATCATAAACTGCGGACAGAATGTCCGCATGTCGCACAGGCAGGAATACCTGTGTTCCGCGTACAGCTGCGTGACTACCCCAGAGCTGTGGCTACAACTGTGGGGTGACGATTTTCGCGGTTAGCGAGCGCATAATTAGTCGAGTTCGCCCCGCGTGAATAAGAAATGATGTGATTCGCGGCGACAGGACCGCGGCGCGAGCCAGCCGGTTAATCCATAGTCTGCCGCGATAAATAGCTGCGTGAGCTTCCGCATATTCCGTCGCGGCAGCAACATCGTGGTTTCCGCGAATAATTTTCACGATGGCCTGCGCCGCCAGTTCTCCCGAGCGAATGGCGTAATAAATTCCTTCGCCGGTAAACGGCTCAACCACGCGGGCGGCGTCGCCGACCAGAAACAACTTCTCGCGTGCAGGCGCTAAAGCAGCGCGGGTGAGCGGAGTAATGGTGTGCCACTGATGGTTCGGCTGAAGACCAAACTGCTTCTCAGCCCAATGCCGAAGCGCAGGCAGCTTGGAAGGGTTGCTCACGAGACATAGATTCAATTCATTGCGATTTACCGGCGCCTGTCCGGAATAGCCCTCGGGCAGAAACTGCAGCACCACGCGATTGCCGAATCCCGCTGGGAGCGCAATGTGCGCTTGCAGCGCGACGCGTTCGCGCGCCGGCCGTGGGAGCCAATTGCAAAGACGGGCCACGGTCGAATTGCGACCATCGGCGCCAACCAACGTTCGCGCGGCAAAGGTTGGTCCTCGCGCTGTTTGAATTATCCAACCGCTACTGCTGGTCAAAGCCGTTACGGTTGTCTCTTCGTAAACTTGCGTGCCGAGCTCTCGTGCTCGCGACATCAACAGCATATCAAACAAGCTGCGTTTGACTGCAATCTCGCTCTCTTCGCCGGATGGAAGATCGACAATAATTTTTCGTCCACCGATGGCGATGAACTCGACGGAATCGAGAATTCCGTGGGACAGTTGCCGGACACGCTCCGCGATTCCGAGCCGTCCCAGTACCGGCCAACACGATGGATTCAAGCAATCGCCACAAACTTTTTCGCGGGGAAATTTCTCCCGCTCAAGGACGACCGTTCGCAAACCCGCGAGCGCGCAAAATGCCGCGCAGCTCGATCCGGCCGGGCCTGCCCCAACAATTGCAACATCAAAGTTTTCCATTTCGCCTCAGTCTGGAAGAAACCGTGCACTCGCGGAACGAATTCACCATAAGGGCAAATCGCAGCGAAGGAATGACGGACCCACAGGTCCGTGGCTATGGCTCCCGACGTGTGAAGATTTTACTTTCAGATGCGCAGGGAGAACTTGGTTTTGTTTGTACCCTTCTGTCGGATTGCTTCCATGAATCAACGGCCCCGATAGCGCTGGCGCGCGATCTAATACCAGAGCAGATTGATTCACATGGGCTGGTCTCTCCCAATCTTCCGCATAGCCGGCATCCAGTTGCGCATTCATGTGACGTTTCTGTTGCTGATTGGCTGGCTGGCTTTCGGTTACTACGCGGAAGGTGGTTCGGCGGCAGCGGCGAGCCGTGTGCTATTCATTCTGCTGCTTTTCGTCTGCGTGGTGCTGCACGAGTTTGGCCACGCGTTCGCGGCGAAGGCTTTTGGGATTAACACGCCCGACATCACGTTACTTCCAATCGGCGGTGTCGCGAGACTGGAACGAATGCCGGAAAAGCCGACGCAGGAATTGGTGATCGCGCTGGCCGGGCCAATGGTCAATGTGGTCATCGCGCTCGGTTTGTTTGTAGCGGGCGGATCGCAGGCCCTTCTCAATCCGTCAACGCTCGAAGGGGGCGGCCTCATCGCGCAGCTGCTGACGATCAACATCCTGCTGCTCCTTTTTAATTTGCTGCCCGCATTCCCAATGGATGGCGGCCGCGTCTTGCGCGCTCTGCTTGCGACGCGGCTGAGCTATGCGCGGGCCACACAGGTCGCTGCCAGCATCGGCCAGGGTTTTGCGTTCGTCTTTGGATTTATCGGATTGATTTGGAATCCATTTCTGATCTTCATCGCGCTGTTCGTTTACATCGGCGCGTCGCAGGAGGCCGCCCTCGCGCAAATGAAAGATGTCTCTCGCAGGTTTCCGGTCTCGAGCGCGATGGTGCGCGAATTCCACACCCTTCCGGAAAACGCGACGTTGCAAGAAGCGGTCGATGCGTTACTGGCCACCTCGCAACATGATTTTCCTGTGCTTGATGAGACGGGAAGCGTGGCCGGTGTGCTCACGCGGCACGATCTCATTGCGGCTTTGCGCAAAGACGATCCGCAGCTTCGTGTCGGCGACGTGATGCGGCGCGATATTCCCACGGTCACGACCGGAACCCGCTTCGAAGAAGCCTTTCGCATTATGCAGGAATGCAACTGCCCGGCTGTGCCGGTGCTCGACGGCATGAAACGCCTCGTCGGTTTGCTCACGCCGGAAAACGTCACCGAGTTGATGATGATTCAATCGGCGATGCCGCGTCGCCGTCTTTCATAAGGTCGCTGCAGGAAACAGTGCTGCCGGCTATAGGTTTCCACTCGCGCGGTTCTTGCGTAAATTCGCGCTTGGATGACCCCGTTGACGAAAGAGAGACCGGATTTACAAAAGAAAGTACACGAAGTGCCGCACAAACCTGGTGTGTACTTGATGCGGGACCGCTTTAATCGCGTGATTTACGTGGGCAAAGCGCGCGACCTGCGCAAGCGCGTCAGTTCGTACTTTCTCCCATCAAAATTGGCTCAAGCCGATTTGAAGACGCGTGCCATGCTCGATGCAGTCTGGGATTTTGAGACACACACGGTACGCAGTGATGCGGAATCCCTCTTGCTCGAGGGGAAATTGATCAAGGAATTCCGACCGCGTTACAACGTTTCCTTCCGCGACGATAAACGGTTTCTCCTTGTCAAGATCGACCTGTCGGAGGAATGGCCGCGTTTCCGGCTGGCGCGATTCAAAAAGGATGATGGCGCGCGCTACTTCGGGCCGTATGCGCATTCGGGCGCGCTGCGGCAAACGCTGAATTTCATGCGCAAAAAATTTGGCGTGCTCACGTTCGGCCGAGGCTCGCCGACGGAACGCGAATTGAAATCGGCCACTTATCAGGTGCCGACGCGTTTGAGCGAAATTAGCGCCGAGCAATACCGTGAGCGCGCCATACAAGCGTGCGAGTTTCTCGAGGGGCATTCGCGCGAGATGATCGCAACCTTAGAGGAGGAAATGCGCAAAGCGGCGGCGAAAATGGATTTCGAGAAGGCGGCCGAACTTCGCAATATGATTGACGATGTGCGCAGCACGACAAAACCCATGCGCCGCTTTACCCGCGGCAGTTTGCCGAGCGCGATCGATCCGATGGCAGATGTCCAGGCGTTGGCCGATGCGTTGCAACTTCCCCGCACCCCCCGCGCCATGGAGTGCTTCGACATCTCGAACATTTCCACAACGCACGTCGTCGCCTCGATGGTTTGTTTTCGAGACGGCGTTCCGGACAAGGATAATTATCGGCGATATCGAGTGCGCACAGTGGAAGGACAGGACGACTTTGCCAGCATGGCGGAAGTGGTGCGGCGGCGTTATTCAAGGATTTTGCTGGAGGCACGCGAACTAAATCCCGAAGCGGCCGATTACTCGCAGGAAAATGCTGTAGAAGCCATGCAGCGATTTCAAAGTAGCGCAAGCGTGCCGCTTGCAGCTAACGAAGATTCGCAAGCCAGAGGCTCGCACTACATTCGCCTCCCCGATCTCATTATTGTCGATGGCGGAAAGGGTCAGCTGTCGGCGGCATGCCGCGAGCTGCAACGGCTCGGATTGCATGATCTGCCGATCATTGGCTTGGCGAAGGAACATGAAGAGATTTACCGGCCGGGGCGGGCACTGCCGCTGCAACTGCCCGTTGATTCCGGTGCTTTGCGCTTGCTCCAGCGTATTCGCGATGAAGCCCATCGTTTCGCCAATGCTTATCATCAGCTGCTCATGAAAAAGCGCGTCGGCGAAAGCATTCTTGATGATTGTCCTGGTGTCAGCCAGAACCGGAAAAGTCTGCTGTTGCGACGGTTTGGTTCTGTGAAACGTCTGCGCAAAGCCACAGTGGAGGAAATTGCGGCTACGGAAGGGATTGGTGGAAAGCTAGCCGAAGAAGTGCATCGCTTCTTGCAGCGGCATTAGTTATTCGCAGATTCGGCAGATGCGACGGATGCTTTGGATTGCGGCGACGCGTCGCCGCTTTTTCTTGAGGCGATATGTCGCCTCGCTCCGAAAGCGCTGGCATGTCAGCGCACTCCAAAATCTTTCTACCTGTTTACTGTGCATCATGGCAACGCAGGTTGGATTGCTAGCCCAAACGTTGGCACCGACATCTGGGCCGAGCCCGAGTCCGACACTTTCGGCGAGTCCCCCGCCCGCCGAGGAAGCAATCATCCCGACATTCGAAACGCAGAAACTCGCGCGCACCTATATCCTCGATGTTCCGGCCCCGCGCGGCCAAATCACAGACCGCAACGGCGTCGCGCTTGCGCAAAATCGGCTGAGTTACAATCTCGCGATCAATTTTCCCACGCCGCTTGATCTTTCCGATGCGCAGGTGCTTAGCTTTGTCCGGGAAAAGATCGACAAGGCGGGACAATTAATCGGGCGAACGCTCAAAGTTTCAGACGAAGCGATCATTCGGCATTATCGCAATCGTGGAATCATGCCTCTCGAGATCGCGCAGAATCTCAGTCAGTCGGAGTACGACGAGGTCAAAGACCATTTGCCGGCGGGCATGATGGTGCGGCCAATTTATGTGCGCATTTATCCGAATGGAAAACTGGCTGGTCAAATTATCGGTTACACTGGAAAAACCGGCCGCAATCCCGACGGTATCGTCGATAACCACGAAACGCTTTGGCCGGAAACCGAGGGACGCGAGGGACTCGAGCAAACATTCAATGAAATGCTCGCCGGCAAACACGGTGAGTACAAACTCACTTTCGATAAGGATGGCCGGAAGACCTCCGAGAAATTGATCACGCCGCCCGAGCCTGGCTACAACGTGGTCACCACTCTTGATCTGCATCTTCAGGAGCTGGCGGAAAAGGCGCTGGAAGCAAAAGCAAAGCGAGGTGCAATCGTGATCGTCAGTCCGAACAACGGCGACATTCTGGCGTTGGCCTCGTGGCCGACTTACGATCCGAATCTCTTTATTCCCTCCATCTCGGCCGACAAATTTAAAGCCTTGCAGGATGATTCCGACATTCCGCTGCTGCCACGAGCCTTTCGTTCGTCCTATCCGCCAGGATCGACATTTAAGGTTGCGGTTGGCATCGCCGCGTTCGAGAGCGGTTCTGTTGGGCCGGACGATCTCTACCAGTGTGTTCCGGCAATCCAGATTGGCAACGTCACTTTTCACAATTGGAAAAAAGGCGACCGCGGAGCTCTGAATTTCGTTCAGGCGCTCACTGAATCGTGCGATACCTGGTTCTATCAGGTCGGAATCAAGACCGGCGCCGAGCCGATTGTTGATTGGGCATTAAAGCTGGGCTTTGGAGTAAAATGCGGCATTCCGCTGCGCGGCGAGGCGGAAGGTCGTGTCCCAAACGATCAATACATGAAGGCAACGCATGGCCGCAGATTGCTCAACGGCGACATTGCGAACTTGTCGATCGGCCAGGGCGACACGCAAGTCACTCCCCTGCAAATGGCCCAAGCCATGGCGATCGTCGCCAACGGGGGCACGTTTTATCAAACCCGCCTCGTCCAGCAGGTGCAGACATTCAATAATGAAATCGTGACTGCTTACCAGGTGCGGGCTAAGAAAACACTCGCTCTCTCATCCGAAACGCTGGATGAATTGCGCACGGGAATGATCGATGCGGTAAATGGCCGGGGCGGCACCGCGCATCAAGCGAGTCTCGATAATGTTGAAGTCGCCGGAAAAACCGGAACTGCGCAATGGGGACCGAAAAACAAGGAGCGCACAGCCGCTTGGTTCGCGGGATTTTTACCCGCCGACCAACCGCAATATGCGTTCGCGGCGCTCTACGAGGGCGACGTCGACCGCAAAGTGCACGGAGGCTCTACGGCCGCGCCGATGATCGCGGATGTTTTCAAAGAAATTTACAAAGGACAAAACGCAAACGGCGTACAACAACGTCGCGTTCGGGAAAAAACAGAAGTGCGCCGGGCCGAGCCGGTGGAAGAAGAAGACGAGTCCGATTAGGGTAGCGCACGCGTCTCGCGTGTCGGTTGCGGCGTCGCGCCGCAACGAACTTCCACTGCAGCAACGCGCTCGAATGAAGCCAACAAAGAGTTTGGAAACTCCGCTCTAGGAAAGTTCGCGATGGCGCGACGCTATCGCCGACACGCGAGACGCGTGCGCTACCCAATCACGCCGCCGCCGTTTCTTCCGGCAGCTCCATCGTGCCTTTAAACTTCGGTGATTCTTCCTCGATTCCGAAGTTGTCAGAATACAGATCCTCGATTCTCGCCATGTCGTCGCTCGTGAGCCGCGGACACTCCGGCGCTTTGGCAAACTCGATAAGTTGTTCTTCGTTATAAATGTTCGGCAATGTCGAGGCCACCCGCTCATCGGCGAGCAGCCACTGCAACGCCGCTTGCCCAAGTGTGCGCTCGGAATTTTCGAGAAAACGTAACTTGTCGATCTTTTTGATCCCGTTGAGCAACCAACTGCGCGGACGATGGCTGCGATGATCCGTTGGCGGGAAGACCGTTTCCGCGGTGTATTTGCCCTCGAGCATTCCGGATGAATGGGTGACGCGAATCAGGAACATCGTGTCTTTGCCAGCTTCGGTCGCGGCATCATGGATGGCGTGCCCGGGATGTTGCTCG